>JANOXZ010000614.1:0-2635 GCA_031418695.1 Synechococcales cyanobacterium VAR_35_metabat_10 | reverse complement strand
TGCCTTGGGGCAACACTTCGTGAACGATGGCGGAAAAAGGCCAAAAAAATAGCGCCTACTTTAGTGGGTGGTTCTAAGAAGCATGGTGGTCCTGATTTGGGTCGACTAGGGCTAGGCAAGCTTGGCAGAAGCTGCATGTGAATGGCAATATTGTGGGTAATAGTCCTCCTGAAAAAGGATTTCGGGGATATAAAAATAAGGAGGGTTTTGAAGATATGCCGCTGTTGACGGTCAGGATGACGGCCAGGATTCAAGGGTTTCCTGATTGGTGGGAGTTTTATGGCAAAAAAATACCAGCTTATAGGCAAGTTGGGAATGCTTTTCCGCCACCTGTGGCAAAGGCGATCGGTACACAAATCTTAAAAGCTCTGTGGGGAAAATCAACAGAGAGTTCTACCGCTGCTTGCGCAATATGAAGGCAAAAGATATAAAATGGTGGTGGAAAGCTAGCCGATCGGGAAATATTTATGAATTCAAATCATCCTCAATCGGTTGAACAGCATAGAGTTGAATATTTGCTGCGTCAGCAAGATTTATATCAATCTGCTAAACCAGAGCTACTCGGACACTATCAATGGCAATATGTAGCTTTTGAAGATGGAGTGGTGTTAGATAGCGATCGAGACGATCGACAGTTAATGCCCAGGATATATGCTAAATATGGACATCAAGATATCTTGATTGAATACGTTCATAAATCTTGTCGCCCTGGTGATCAAATTCTTCTTCGCTGAAGAAAGGTTTTATACTTCACAGCTTGAATGGTGTCGATATTTTGTTGTATAAGTTCGAAATCTTTATGTTGAAACTTTTCGAATATTTTTGATTGTATCAATAAGTAAATCTTTAGCGCTGTTTTCGCTAGATAATATCTTGGCAAGAAGATAATTGAAAATAGAATCAGCATCATGTCCAATTATTTTATCTGCAAGGAGTTGTAAACGGTTCTTAAAATCTTTTTCTTGAGAAATTTCGGATGGTAGATCTTCACAAAGTAATTCTTTTGCTGCATCATCGTTCCAAACAAGCTGTTCTGGAGTGAGTTCAGGTAGATAGTAAGTATATTTTCTTAGGAAGCTAATGTATCGTTTCATATCATCTTCATCTACAAAGTTAAGTCTCCGCCCTTTTGCATTATTTCCGGCGATAAGCTGATCGATTAAACTCTTTAGTTCTTTCTCATCCTGCGGTAGTTCTGCATCTTTCGGAATAGGGAGATTGGGTTTTTGATCTCCATCAAAAATAATGAATATATCATTTCTTTTGGAATTAGCATAAGCTTGTATGTCAGGATATATTCTTGAGACACCACCTTCTCTAACTAATACATTGAAATCTTTTGCAGCATGAGACGATTCGAGCTTTAAAGCTGAATTCACAATATGTTTTGCACGCTCATCTTCAACTAAGATAGTTTTTCCTGCTGGAAGAGTACCAATTTCATGTAGTGCTTCATCTGCTGATAAATCCGTTTTTATAGTTACTGTCCCATCTTTTTCAAGAGTGAGTACTCGGAGAGCGCTTTGTGGAAGATATCTTGCGAAATGAATAGAATGAGTTGCAATTACAAATTGAAGCGATTTTCTAACGGATTGCTGTGCAATAAATTCTAACATTCTCTGTTGGGCACGGGGATGTAGTGAAGTTTCTGGTTCATCTAAAAGGATTAAGGAGTTTTCCGGAGCTTTTAATATGTTATGGACTAGTATCGTTGCCGATGACTCACCACTACCAGCAAAGGCATCTGAGTAACCACTTTCCCAGTGTTCTGTTCCGAATAGTATTGTCCATCCGTCATGTCCATGGAATAGTGAATGCTTTAGTATTTTTCCACTTACATAATCACGTTCAAGAATATACTTTAGAATTTCTAATTCTTCCTTAGTTAAACTTACACCTTTTGTGTCAATTTCTTTTTTTAATAATCCTGAACGGTGTCTAAGATAATCTTGTTTCCTATAACCTCTGCGTAAATTCCCTTTCTGTTTTGCCCGCCGACCAAGAATTGAAAGATGTTTTCGATCAGGGAAGTTGAAGTATTTATCAAAAGCAGGTAACTCACCTCGAAAATCCAAATGTATGACATTAAGTTTAATAGGACTAATTCGTGTATTTTCACTGGAAAGCCCATATATTTGACTATGTCTAACGGGTTCCCAATAATCAGGATCTGACTTTCCGCGAGGAGCACGGGCTTTTATACACTCAACGATTTCACCATTATTTTGATCTTCATAACGATGGATCACACTCTGCTTTCGTCCATTTGTCTCCAATGGAATGGCATCAAGTTTTGTCTCAAACCAGAAATCTGCAATAGTTTTACCACTTGGACTACCATATAAGGCATGAATAATAGAACTTTTATTCGTCCCATTTCGACCAAGTAAAATTGTGATTGGAAAATCAAATGGTAACTCGCTATCAGGACGAATATTTCTATAGTTTGGAAATCTTAGACTGCGAATATAAGTATTTTTACTATTAAGCGCTTTTATACTTTTCGGGAGGTTATCCATAGTTTTTAACTCATCGTGAAAGTTCTTGACTTATTACTCTTGCAATTGGTCGAATCATATTAGGGGGGAATGCATTGCCAATTTGACGTGCTACATGATCTTTTCCTCTGTCAAGA
>JANOXZ010000613.1:0-1707 GCA_031418695.1 Synechococcales cyanobacterium VAR_35_metabat_10 | reverse complement strand
CACCGCCTACGCACATTGTGACTAGACCGTAGCGGATGCCGCGCCGCTGCATTTCATGGAGCAACGTTGCGGTTAGTTTTGCGCCACTACAGCCGAGGGGATGACCCAAGGCGATCGCCCCGCCATTCACGTTCACAATGTCTTCATTCAGACCCAGCTTGCGAATGACAGCGAGAGACTGCGCCGCAAAGGCTTCGTTGAGTTCAATCAGGCCAATATCATTGAGGGTTAGCCCTACCTGCGCCAACACTTTAGGAATTGCGGTAACAGGGCCAATCCCCATCAGTTCTGGGGCAACGCCTGTGACGGTATAGCCCAGTAAGCGACCCATCGGCTGTAGGTTGAGTTCACGAACTTTGCGATCGCTCATCACAACGGTTGCCGCCGCCCCATCAGACATTTGCGAAGAATTCCCCGCCGTCACGCTACCGCCTAAGCGAAAGACGGGCGGTAGTTTCGCCAAAGCTTCGAGACTGGTATCGGCGCGTGGCCCTTCATCAATTTGGAATAAGGTTTCAATGGTTTGGGGCTTGCTGTCTACATAAAGCGTTTCAAGTACCGTGAGTGGAATAATCTCACGCTCAAATCGTCCTGCTTGGATGGCAGCTAAGGCGCGTTGGTGCGATCGCAGGGCAAAGGCATCCTGATCTTCACGGGAAATATGATACTCCCGCGCTACATTCTCCGCCGTCAGCCCCATGCTGAGATAGACCTGGGGCGATTCGGCTAAAAGATCTGGATTGGGTAATAAGACATGACCGCCCATCGGAATTAAGCTCATAGATTCCGCGCCGCCTGCCACAATCAGGTCAGCATGACCCGCCAAGATGGATTGGGTTGCCATGGCGATCGTCTGTAGCCCAGAGGAACAGAAGCGATTGACGGTACAGCCAGGAACAGAATCTGGTAAGCCTGCCCGTTGTGCAATGACGCGCCCTAGATTGAACCCCTGCTCTGCTTCAGGAAACGAACAGCCAAAGATGAGGTCATCAATGTGTTTCACATCCAAGCCAGGAACGAGGGCGATCGCCCCTTTCACTACTTCTGCCCCCATGTCGTCGGGTCGCAGGTTATGCAGCGTCCCGCGTGGCGCTTTGCCAATCGCAGTGCGAACGCTGCTGACAATATAGGCATCTTGCGATCTCATAGATCACCTCTCTAATTCCGCAGGGGTTTCTTGGTCTTGAGCATGTGAGCAACCCGTTCTTGGGTTTTGGGTAAACCCAATAGGGGGATAAAGTTTTCGCGTTCTAGCATTAGCAGGTAGTCTTCATGGACTAATGCCGGAGCCGTGAGATCTCCGCCTGTCATCACGTAGGCCAACCGATTGGCAAGGTAGCGGTCATGTTCACTGGCGTATCCGCTTTGCTCAAACGTATAGGCACCCAGATCCAGCAGGGCACGACCAGGACGACCCAAAACATAAATGGCGTTCATCTGTGGGGGTGGAACATAGCCTGCCGCCGCCAAGTGCAGCACGGTTGATTTTGCGACGGAGAGACGGCGATCGCCATTTATTAAAATCTGCGTGGTAGGCGGTAAAAACCCTAGCGCTTTCCCTTCCTCAGCACTACTCGATACCTTTGCGGTCGCAATGGTTTCAAAGGCCGCTTTCAGGAACGGCTGCACATGACTCGGCGTTTCAGATGCAGCCCGCCCGGCCACCCGTGCCGCCATGCGCATAATGCCGCCTGCACCAGGAATTAG
>JANOXZ010000612.1:0-8134 GCA_031418695.1 Synechococcales cyanobacterium VAR_35_metabat_10 | reverse complement strand
AGGGCAAGTCTCGAAAAGCTAAAGCTCCGATCGTTGCTTAGTTTGTCGTAATTCTTAAAACTACAACTATCTATTCGCCTATCGTTAGCGATTGGGTAAATTTGAGCTGTAACAAATCTAAAAATGTCCAAAGTCCAATTCCTACACAAATAGTGGAAATATCAGAGCGAATATGGGCTATTGTATCGAAAATAGCCAAACCACAGCTAATCGATCCACCGGGGGAATTAATATGTAAGTAGATATCCTTTAATGGATCTTCAGAGTCTAGATAAAGTAACTTAGCTACGACCATGTTGGTGATATCATCACTAATCTCCTGATCTATAAAAACAATACGATCTTTCAGAAACCGTGAACGTGCATCAGATTCAGAACTATTTCCACCAGATGAATTGGTATAAGTCATTTTCTCGTCACTCCTAATTTCTCTGAAATCCAGGTCAGCTTTATTTATCTATCGACTTAGTGTGCGCATAAATCTTTGTAGACCAGCAAACATCCCAGCCGGAGTGACCGGAGCATCTACAGTAGCATCGCCACCAGACAAAATTCGGTCTAACTCATCACCCAAAGGCTTATGAGACAGCTCTGCGACCACCTCATATTCTCCACCATCTTTCGCTTGCCAAACTTGCCATTCACCAGGAAAACAACGATAAATAACTACTTCATCGGACAAAGGCTTAATGTAATAGGCTGCTACGAGAGTACTAATAAATCGATCGCGTAACTGCCTTGCCGCATAACCAATCCCCACGATCGCCGCATCCTCTAATTTCGGCATAAGCAAAACTACTGGCCGATCGTCCGCATTCAAACAAAGCTTCTCGATTTGCTCTACTTCCACCGCCGAAGGCTCCACAGCCACATAAATTTGATCTTCCGGCTGAATTTTATCGACGATTGGGCTACGACTACTACCCATATCCGAAATCTTAAACCCAGCATCTGGCCAATCTCGCTTGGCCAAAGCGGCCGCCCCCGTATCCGAAAAGAACACCCGTAGCGCGCTCCCATATTCTGCAAAAACCGGCAAAAACTGCTCCGCAATCCCCATAAAACGCAATTCTGGGTAAATAAACTCCGCAGTAACACGGCGATGACCCGCTGCTAGTGCGGCCTTGGTAGCAGCTTGGGCTTGTTCGATCGACTCTTCAAGATTTTGGGGCAACATAGTCGGGCTAGCCTGCAAACGATAAATTGCATTTTAGCCGATTTTTCTCTCCGAAAATTCTATCCTCACCAGTTCTTAACTAACTTTAGCAATCAGCTCATGTAGGGACACCTCTAAATCTTGGTGCATCGCTTCAGCAGCTTTTTTATTGGATTTACCGGCATAACTTGACGCTAACAAGGGTTGACCAATCAAAATTTTGACACTACTACCTCTCGTCGGCGGTAGATCACTGTACTGGAAATGAATCGGAATCACCTTGATCTCTCGATCGGGTGCTGCACTATAAGCCTGCACCGCAATTCTGGTCAGCCCTTTTTTCAAGGGATGCAGTTCATTATCCCGAAAAATATTGCCCTCCGGGAAAATCGCCAGCATTTCGCCTCGAACTAATAGATCGATCGAAAACTTGAAAGTCGCCACACTCGGATTATCGGTATCTACCGGAAAGCCACCTAACCGCCGCACAATCCAACCCTGAATGCCTTTCATCTCATTCTGAGAAGTCATAAACCGAATATCGCGCCCAGTCACATAAGGGCCAGCAATATAAGGCACCAACATCGGATCCCAGCGCGATCGATGAGTAGGAGCCAAAATAGTCGCTCCGCTGTGGGGAATATGCTCTTGCCCCGAAATATCAATATGCTTAAAGTAGCGCGGCAACACAAATTGACCAAGGGGATAGGCTAAAGACTTGACGATGGGCGAAAAGCCAGATTTCAAAGGGATAGTAAGTGCGGCAGATTCGGTGGTCATATACAGATCAGAAGTAGTCTGTCTCTAGCTTATGTGCTTCTGGGACGGTTGATCGATCGAGTTAGCCAGTTTTTGGATTGCCACAAAAGGCAAAGCCCCCGACGCGTTTGGGCGCAGGAGGCTTTAACAAGAATAGTCAAATTAAAGATTAATCTTCGTATACACGGCACTCTGCCGCATCAGGATTCTCATCACAAAACTGTTCCAGAGAATTCTTCACGGGCTGTTGGTGCGATTTAGCTGCCAATAGCTCTTCTAGGCTGTCTTGGGCAACAGCACAGTCTGCGGAACCTGCCTTCGTTTCACAAAGCATGGCTACTTCTTTGCGAGCAGCTTCGATACGTTCTTCGAGAGTAATATCTTTAGTGTTTGTCATTATGTCTCCCAGGAGAATTACAGGGGAAAGTAAGATTGCGGTTGGAAAGATTCTGTTTAAAGCAGTTTCGATCACTTATGAGGAAAATTCTCCTCACGAATCTATATTAACGCGGCTTCATAGAGATAATCACAACGTTTTGTAAGGATTTCCGGACAAACGCGATCGGTTTTCGGGGTATTTTCTCGCGAACAGAGAATTAGGGCAGGTTGCAGCGATCATCAAGAAAAATAAAGAAATCCCCAGCTTGCTTATCACAGGCTGGGAATTTGGCTAAACTACCAGGAATTTAGGCTTCAACTAAGACTAAAGCTCTTTTTTGGTATCTATTGCCGGTTTTGGTTGCTTCAATGTCGATCGCGAACGGTAACAACGCAGCGTATTCTGGCAACTTAGTAGCAAACTGCTTGGCCAGTTTTTTGTCATTCAGCATGGCGGCCACTTCAAAATGTTCGATCGAACCATGTTGATCGATGTGCCACAAAACTGCTAGGTAGGGATTATCAATGAAGTTCTCGGACCAATCAAAGTCAGCAGGCAAATTGGTAGCAATTTCTGCCGATGGGTTCAGTGGCTCTTGACCTAAAGTGATATCGTTTAAATCTAATGCATTAACATTCAGAGCGTCCAAGCTATCTTGGTCTAAAGTCATGTCATCCAAATCTGTTATATCTAATAGACCAAGTTCCAAAGAATCGGCGCTGATATCGATCAAATCCATGTCACACAGATCACTGAAAGAACTGGCCGAAATCGGACTAGTTTCTTCTAAGTCAAACATAGAGAGCGCCACTGGCTGAAACTCTACAAATTGAACGGTTGGCTCTGCTAAATCAGGTAAAGAAGTTTCCACTAATTCCAAGCTTAGCTCTGCTAACTCGGGTAAAGGAGCTTCCACTAATTCTTGGTTTGGCTCTATCAACTCAGGGAATAATTGAGACTCTTCGGCAGACAGACAATCTGCAAACTGGAGACTAGATTCAGCTAAATCAGGCAGTGAATCCATGGCATCTAAATAGTCCATAAAATCCAACACAGGTTCTTCAGATATAGAGAAAAACGCTTCTGGCTGCATATCAACAAGTGGCAAATCAGTTTCTTCTAGCTCGGAGATAGATTCCTCTGACTGAAGATAGTCCATGAAATCTAAGCGAGGCTCTTTAGCATCAGAGAATAATGCTTCTGACTGAACATCAACTAGTTGCAAATTAACTTCTTCATGTTCAGGTAATGATTCCTGTGGTTGCAGAGAGTCAATCACACTAGGCACTGCTAATGAAGCAACTAATGCCACAGGTAAGGCGACTTGTGCAACATCCAAAGATTGTGTTTGTGGCACATCTACATATTGCAGACTGGGATCAGTCATTTGGCTATGACGATCGAGCAACTCTAGTTTTAGAGCAGCAATATCACTAGCTAGCTGAGCCGATTGTGCTTCCGCTGCATGTTGGATATTTTCTTGTTGGAGAATCGCATCACCAGCTTTTTGCAATTCGATGGCCAGCTTTTTAATTGCTGACTCTGCTTCAGTTTTTTGTTGAGATAGTTCTGCTAATTGTTGGCGGCAAATATTTAGTTCTGTAACCTTAGACTTGATATTAATATCTAGTTCGAGGAAATCGGATTGCTTGTCACACACATCTCGATCAATAAAGAGTAAATACTCTTCGGCCTTTTCGCAAATATCTTTATCGTCAGCAATCTGGATTTTAATTTCAGTTTGATATTCTTCTAGCCGAGCAACTTCCAATGTTAGCTGTGCTTTAGTCGCAGAGTAAATGGTGATTTCGGTTTCAATATTTTGCAAGTCTAGCAGTGCAGCTTGAGCCGCATTTTGCTGTTGCTGTAAGCTAGCTACTTCTGCGGTGAGAGTACTTAGCTCTACCCGTTTAGCATCTAGCTCGGCTACGCTATTTCTTTTGGTTTCTAGCTCCCGATCAAACTTAGCGATCGAAGCTTCTTGACCTTGTTGTTTGGACTGAAGACTAGCAAATTGCTGTTCTAGTTGTTCAACTTGGTGTTGAATATTCTGACGATTATCTTGATGACTTTGAAGCTGTTGCCTCAGAGCTTTTTCTTGTTGCTCTAGAATTTCTACAGTCACTTTTATAGACTGTGCTTGGCGTTCTAGTTCTTCTTTGCGCTGCTTGGAACACAACAATACGCTGCCGATCGCTCCAGTTGTTCCGGCGGCTCCAGCTATAACAGACTGTGTGGGCGATTGAAGATAGACATAAGTAACGCCAAAGCCTACGCCAAAGCTAGCAGCGGTAATGAGGAACCAATTTTTCAGCATGTGAACCCTTAATTGATGTGGAATATCGATTTGTTGATTTATTGATCGATAGGTACCTATACGGTCAGCATCTACCAGCAACCGGACAAATTTGCATGGGCAACCGCTAGATCAGCGGCCAATGACGCTAAAATATTTTGCTATGAAAGATAAAATTTGGAATCTGATCAATCTCTTACTGACCGCCAATGTCTTTTTTGTTTTGGCGATCTTTGGCTGGTTTGTGGTCGGGCTATGTGGTCGAGCCAGCAACATCGACCTGGGCTTTGACCTATGGCACCGACTGTGGGAACCAGTCTTTATGCCAGCCATCAGTGTTTTGATGGCAGGGGCGATCGGCAGTGGTGTCTATCAAAAAATCAACAAATGGTGGAGCGATCGTCAGGCTCTAGCCGATGATTAATTTGCCAGTATCAGCATCTAAGGTGGCCGCGACTCCTACAGGTAAAGCGGCATTACAGCCATCGTGACCAAAAGGTAAATCGGCGACAATCGGAATCCCCAGATCCCCAAGCCGATCGCGCAATACTTCTGCCGCCGTGAAACTATATGGCTTCCCCTCGCATTGACTAAAGCGGCCAACAGCAATGCCAACCACTGATTTCAACATCCCGCTAGCCCGCCATTGGGTCAGCATTCGATCGAGCCGGTAAGGTGCCTCAGTGACATCTTCGATCGCCAAAATTACTCCTTGTAAAGATGCCTGCACTGGCGTATGCAGCAAATGGGTGGCCACGGTTAAATTGGCTGGCAGCAAAAAGCCCTTTGTCTTTCCCGCGACCCAAGTTTCACCAGTTAACGCCGGAATTGGTTTACCCTTAATCCAATCGAACAAACGCTGCTGTGACCAATGAGGCTCTAAGGCCAAAGTAGTCAAAACCGGACCATGCACTCCAGCAACGCCTAGGTGAGTCAAGCTCCAAAGCAAACTAGTAATATCCGAAAAACCGATCAACCATTTAGGATGATCTGTTGCAGGCCATTGCCAATTTTCCAACAATCTGGCTCCGCCATAACCACCCCGCACACACAAAATTCCCCGACATTCTGGATCTGCCCAAGCTGCGGCCAGTAACTTCTGCCGACGGTGATCGGGAGCAGCCAAATACCCCCACCCCTGACTGCCATCATCATCTATTTGGACTCGATACCCTTGCTGTCGCCACACCTCCACCCCAGCCAAAAAATCAGTCCTTTCGTGCAAACGGCCACTGGGCGCAATAACTCGCAATAAGTCTCCCGATTTTAAAGGAGCGGGTGGTAGACAAGGATAAATCATGGGAATAAATAAGAGAAGGATAGCCTGTAAAACTTGCGGTTAGAATATACTAAACGTGGTGGTGAAAACCGGGTATCCCCGGTAGTCCAATTGATTGTAGACTTTATCTCTATGTTCATTTTTCATAAAAGTACCGGAATCATCTTTTCCAGCTTTTAATCTATCAGTAGATATTTAGGGCACCCACCCCTCAAAAAAAACTATGGCGGCATCGATCGTTTGTTACAATCCGGAATGTCAGGCTCCTAATCAAGTGAGCCAAAGTGTTTGTGCACACTGTCGCTTTCCGATTCCTAAAATTTATTTGTGGGTGCTGGGTGATGACTTGGCTGATATTAAAATTGGGCAGGTGCTCAATGGTCGTTACCTTTTGGTGGCCAAGCGTACCTTGCTAGATACCAAGCCCGCTTTGCCTCCAGATAAAGTAGACAAAATTCCTGAAGAAATTACCAAATACTTACGTTTACTGCCCTATAAGCAGCATATTCCCCTAATTTATGGCCGGTTGACCATTAATCGCAGTGGTCGTAAGACTTCTCAGATTTGGTTAGTAGAAAATGCTCCGATCCATAGCAGTTTAATGGCAGCCAGTATGAACGGGGAGCTAATGCCCGATATCGAGACCGGTTGGAAATCGGCGGGTTCGATGCGCCAGCTCAATTGGCTATGGCAAATGGCTCGTCTCTGGCAACCATTTTTAGATGAAGGTTGTGCTTCTACTTTGCTAGATCCGCAACTGTTGCGAGTGGATCAAGGAGTTGTTAAGGCATTAGAATTATTGATCGATACCACTCCCCCCCAGTTGACTGAGTTGGGATATCTGTGGCAAAAGTGGCTGAAAAATACCCGCATTGGGGCAGCTCAATCGATGGAAAAAATTTGTCAGGGGCTGATCTCTGGCGAAATTAAGAAAGCTGAGCAGTTGGTGGCGATCTTAGACCAAAATCTGGTCGTAGGCAGCCAACGACAGTTTTTGGAATGCGAATATTTAACTCTCAGTCACACTGGACCTAGTCGCGGCCAAAACGAAGATGCCTGCTACCCAATTGGCGGTGGCGACCTGCAATATCGTACTGGTTATGATTTGACCCTGACGATCGTCTGTGATGGCGTGGGTGGTCATCAGGGTGGGGAAGTGGCGTCTAACCTGGCGATCGAGACAATTCGCAACCGCTTAGAAAATGTTTTAACCAAACCCGAAAATCGCAACCCCGAATCTACCATCAGTCAAATCGCCACCTCAGTCTGTGTGGCCAATGACCAGATCAGTTTGCGAAATGATAGTGAGAGTCGCCAAGAACGACAACGCATGGGCACCACCATGGCGCTGACGATCATTCAGGGTCATGAAGCCTATGTAGCCAATGTGGGCGATAGTCGGGTTTATCGCATTACTCGCAGTGGCTGCCAGCAAATCACTCTAGATGATGATTTGGCCACTAGAGAAGTACGGTTAGGCTATTCTGTGTACCGAGATGCTTTGAGTACTCCTGGTTGTGGTTCACTATTTCAAGCATTGGGCATGACTTCTTCCACCAGTTTGCACCCTACAGTGCATCGGATGGTAGTAGATGAAGAATGTATTTTTCTGCTTTGTTCTGATGGACTGAGCGACCACAATCGGGTCGAGCAGTTTTGGCAACAAGATGTATTGCCTGTTCTAGAAGGTAAAATTGACCTAGCTACTGCGGCCAATCGTTTAATTACTACTGCCAATACTCGCAATGGTCATGATAATGTTACGGTTGGCTTAATTCACTGTCGAGTTAAGCAGCCCCGAGAAACAGTGTCGGTACCAATTGCTACGGCTACCACTGCTTTGAATTTGACTCCGAATAGCACCTTGTTGCTCTCTGCGCCTCCATCTCCGACCGAACCAAGTGCGCCAAATAAATCTTATGTGTGGTTAGGAGTGGGCAGCTTTTTGGTAGCGATGGCGATCGCCGGAGTGACTGCCATGAGGTTTATGCCGCCCTCTGCCAGCAATCCATCTCCATCAACTCCTAGTAGTTCGATTGTTCCGAGTAGCAATTCTGTGGAACCTAGCACTACTCCGAATGCCAATCCAGTGGAGCCTAGTGCTACTCCTCTCCCAGACCCAAAGCCGCAGTAGATTGGTTTGCAAGCAAATAATAAAAATCAGTGAATGGAAATATCTCCATTCACTGTTTGTTTTGGGGAATCAATTAGTGTTCGACTCGACCATTAAAGGTATATTGATGGTCAGATTTTTCGCCATCAGTG
>JANOXZ010000611.1:0-4131 GCA_031418695.1 Synechococcales cyanobacterium VAR_35_metabat_10 | reverse complement strand
ATGGTGAATACGAAGCGGGTGAAGAACAAAAGAAACGACTGAGCATTTTTGTTGAGCATCACGGTGTACTAAACAACCAAATTCGCCGTGCCTATTCTGAACAAGGGATTCCGACCGGAAAGCCTGCCAGTGACATAGTTAAAGAATCGGCTGTATTAGAGGTTTTGCGTGAGAACAAACACTTATTGCCTGCTGCTTTTACTTTGACTGATAGTGAAGGTGATGCAGAAGAAGATGTTGTGACTACCCTATTATATACAGGTGAATTGACAGATTCTGAACTCAAAGAGGCATTAGAAACCACTTGTGAAATGTATCAAAATAAAGCTGTCAAGAAATTTATTGATGCACTTACTAAAAAAGCAGGTAAGCCCGATAAAAGTCGTGATAATGCAGAAAAAGCTAGAAAATGGATGTGTGCTAATTTTTATGATGTGCGGATGTTTGGTGCGGTCATGAGTACCGGATTGAATGCCGGTCAGGTTCGTGGTCCGGTGCAACTTACTTTTGCTCGATCGTTTGACCCTGTGCTACCACAAGATTTGGCTGTAACTCGTGTTGCTGTTACTGATGCCAAAGATGCTGAAAAGCTACAAACAATCGGGCGCAAAACTTTGATTCCCTATGGCTTATATATGGCAAGAGGTTTCTATTCCCCATCTTTGGCATCTCAGACCGGTGTTACAGATAAAGATCTTGAACTATTTTGGGAATCTTTGGTTAAAATGTGGGATTTCGATCGATCGGCCTCGCGGGGATTAATGGCTCCACGCGGCTTATACGTCTTTTCTCACGAAAGTAAACTAGGCAATGCCCCAGCGCATAAATTGTTCGATCGAATTACAGCCAAACTAACTAACCCCAGTGAGCCACCTCGGAAATTTGGCGATTATGAAGTGGCGATCAATGAAGTTGATTTACCCCAAGGTGTAACGTTGACTCGGCTGACAGAGGGCTAACGAATAAAGAAACTTCGGGCGTGTTCCTTATGCCCGAAGTCCTAAGCCAAAAGTGTTATGGAGAATAATCCCCGTGATTGTCTGTATAATATATTTAGCTGAGTGTAGAGAGAATGGCTTGATACAATGGGTGGACACCAATCTTTTCACAGACTAATCAAAGATTTCTCTCCAAAAAGAATCAAGAAAATTGTTAAAAGAAAGCAATACCTAGCACAATATCGGAGTATTTCTCTATGGTCTACCAAATTGAAAAGCCTACTAAGTCTACGGTAGAACCATCACAACGATATTCTCCAGAAGAATATTTAGAGATGGAGGTGCGATCAGAAGATCGTCATGAATATCGTGATGGAGAAATAGTTTTAATGACCGGTGCAACGCCCAACCACAATCGAATTTCCCGGAATCTTTGTACCGCAATGACTATGGGCTTGCAAGGTAGATCGTTAGAAGTATTTGTAGCTGATCAACGACTCTGGATTTCTCAAGCAAGGCTGCATACCTACCCAGATATTATGGTGATCGAGGGAGCATTAGTGCTGCAATCAGGGCGAAAAGATACGGTTGTGAACCCGACCTTGATAGTTGAAGTACTGTCAAAGTCTACCCAGGCTTATGACAGAGGTGATAAGTTTGCAGCCTACCGCACAATTCCTGGTTTTCAGGAATATGTATTGGTAGATCAATATAGTCGGCATATCGAACACTATGTCAAAATCAGCCCCAAGAAATGGGATTTTCAGGAATATGATGAAACTGATACAGTGGTGCCATTGAAGTCGATCAATCTAGAAGTAGCAATCACCTACATTTACGACAAAGTTGAATTTGTGGCAGCCGTTGAAGTGGAATGATTTTGTGGGTACGCTACTGTTATAGGTTCTCAGTAGCAAAATTGTGGAAACAACTGATGATTACGTAATGCTGAGTGCCCTCCAGCACTTTGTGTATTGCCCCCGCCAGTTTGCCCTGATTCATTTAGAGCAAGTTTGGCAGGAAAATATTTATACCTTGCGTGGTCTGCGAGTGCATGAGCGCGTTGATACCCCCAGCCATGACCTAATTGAAGGAGTACGAGTCGAGCGATCGCTTGCCCTAGTTAGCCATCTTCATCAACTACGGGGTATTGCTGATGTGGTGGAGTTTTTAGTAGATGGCACACCTTACCCAGTGGAATACAAATCGGGTTCTCGCAAGGCCAAAGATGCCGATGCGGTGCAACTTTGCGCTCAGGCTATGTGTCTAGAAGAAATGTTCGATCGACCCGTAACCACCGGAGCCTTATTCTACAGCGCCTCAAAACGACGGCGAGTGGTGGATTTTGATGCCCGGATTCGATCAATGGTGACTGCCACTATCAAAGCAGTTCAGGCCACTCTGCAAACTCAAATAATGCCCCCACCGGTTGCTGATGCCCGCTGTGATGACTGCTCATTGTTAGAAGCCTGTCTGCCCCAATCATTAAAAAAATTCCCCCAATTATGGGATGCCCAAGCCGCTTTTAGGATCGATGAAAAATGAAGCAAATTTTGAATACACTGTACGTCCAGACTCAGGGTACTTATTTACAGCTCGACCATGAAACTTTGAAGGTGAAAGTTGAAGAGGAAACCAAGCAGGTTCCTCTGCACCATTTAGGTAGCATTATGGCTTTTGGCAACGTGATGTTCAGCCCGTTTCTGATTCATCGTTGTGCGGCAGATGGTCGATCAATTGTTTGGCTTTCTCAAAGTGGTCGTTTTCAGGGACGATTGGCTGGACCAACAACTGGAAATGTTTTGTTAAGGCGGGCACAGCATGAGGCGATGACAAATCCGGTGGCGACACTGAACATTGCGAGGTATGTGGTGGCTGGAAAGTTGCAAAATACTCGAAATGTATTGATGCGGGCGGCACGAGAGGCTAAAGATGAGGCGGATGAAACCAAGCTGCGATCAGCTGCTCAGGTTCATGCTGATGCTATTGAGAGTATTGAGAAATCAGCAGATATTGACCAGTTGCGGGGGATTGAGGGTTATGCGGCTAAGGCTTATTTTGGGGCTTTCAGCGAGATGATTCGCATGAACCGAGAAGGATTTGATTTTAAGGAGCGATCAAAGCGGCCACCGAAGGATGGGATTAATGCGCTGTTGTCGTTTGCTTATACGCTGTTGGCCAATGAGTGTGTGGCGGCTTGTGAAGGGGTGGGGCTAGATCCGCAGATGGGTTTTTCTCATGTGATGCGCCCAGGGCGGCCTTCGTTGGCATTGGATTTGATGGAGGAGTTACGATCTGTGGTGGCCGATCGATTGGTCTTAAGTTTGGTGAATCGGGGACAGGTGAAGCCATCTGATTTTATCGATCGGCCAGGGGGCGGGGTCTATTTAACTGACGATGCAAGACGAGATTTTTTGGCTGCATATCAGAAACGCAAGCAGGAGGAAGTGACACACACAATTTTAGAATCTAAGGTGCCAGTGGGTTTGCTTTGTCATGTACAGGCGCGTTTGTTGGCGCGGCATTTGCGGGGTGATATTCCGCAGTATCCCCCGTTTATTTTGCGAGGTTAATTATGAATATTTTGGTGTCTTATGATGTGGGGGAAACGGAGTCGCGGGAGGGGGCACGGCGGTTGCGAAAGGTGGCGATTATTTGTAAAGATTATGGTCAGCGGGTACAGTTTTCGGTGTTTGAGTGTGAAATTAATGAGATGCAGTTTGAGGTATTTCGGGCAAAGATGCTGAAGATAATTGACCCGCAGTTGGATAGTCTACGATTCTACAAGTTGATGGGTGGACGAGATCGAGCGGTGGAATCTTATGGGATTGATAAGTATGTAGATTTTAATGAGCCGTTGATTTTGTAACGCGAACCCCTAGCACTGGTCGTTTTCCTGGGAGGTTCGCGTTGACTTACTGGGCAAGGGTTTGAGGTTATTCATTGGGTCTTTAGGAGGTCTGGGATGTTGTTGATTTTTAGGGGTTCGCGTTGGAAGGTGCTGAAACTTTTGCTGCGTAAGGGTTTAAAATGGGGGCTGTAGCGATTGCCCTCCGGGGCGATCGAGGATTGGAACATACCAATCCCAGATATCGGTGGAACAATGGCCATGTAGCGATTGCCCTCCGGGGCGATCGAGGATTGGAACTGCCAAGTACTTATACAGTTGCTTGATGCCATTGGTAGCGATTGC
>JANOXZ010000610.1:0-10050 GCA_031418695.1 Synechococcales cyanobacterium VAR_35_metabat_10 | reverse complement strand
GTTTTTCAGATTTTGCAGCGCGTACCAAGCGATCGCGTGGTCAATTTTGGTAGAACCGTAAGTTCCGATTATCCATCTTTGGACTACACCATCAGATCTCACCACTCCAAACGGTGGATTGGTAATAACCACATCTACTTTGGGCACTGTGCCGGGACGAAGTTTTGTGGCATCTTGCACCAGGACGTTTGGGAAGATCTTCTCAAGTTCGTCAGCTCGTTGCTGGTAAATTTCATTCACCCAAACTTTTGCTGGGTCTGCGCCCAACAGTAAAGCACCATGTCCAGCAGCGGGTTCATACACGGTAGTATTTTCGTCTATTCCAGCCAAGCAGCTTGCCGCATAGGCCAGGGGGATTGGTGTGGAGTAAGCCTGTTGCGCCATGCTCCTAGATGTTCTGCTGGAAAGGATTGGCATTCGATCGTGTAAATTCACCAATCGATCGAAGGCTTCCCCGGTGGTTGATGAAGTTGCCACAAGTTCGCGGCTCAGCTCAATTACCGCAGCCTCGATGCTTTCTTCGACTAATTTGCTCTTGCTATGAGTTCGATCGATCTTTTCGGCCAAACCTAAAATTTGTTGGCCAAAGCTTCTGGCGGCGACAATGGTATTAAAGTTGCCGCCGTTGGCGAAAAAGTCTTTATATGCTTCTATGAGTTGGTCGGCCACTAGCTACCTCTCAAACCCTTTAGATTTAGCCGCAGTGGCTAATGCGGGTGTTTTTCCTTTATCTTTCTGCTGATTTTTCGGTTGTTGGTTGCGGGCTGCTCCTTTCCCTTGAACTTTAATCTTGCCATTCACATCCTTGCCGATTTGAGCATCAGGATTAACTATTTTTACCGGGTTAGTTCTTTGCTCATTAATAATCTGAATCACCCCCTGAGTACCGTAGTCACTTTCCATTTCTTTGAAGATCCTTACTGCCCCATTCCTTTTCTCAGCAAGGTGTGCAGGCATCTGAATAGATATTTTTTTACCAGATTGTTTTCCGTGGTTATTTTTAGTCTTGTCAGTACCACCCTTTTGTTTCAATCGTTCAAACTCATCAGGGTGGCCGCGACGAGCCTCCGAAGCGTAGCCCAAAGCTTCGTTTAGATCAGTATTAGATCCACCTGTGGCCTGGATTGCATTAATCCATTCGCACAATTCGTCTGCGGTTAGGTCTTCGGTCACAAATTCGGTCTTAACTTCTTCCTCGAATCCATTAGGCTGCAAAACGGTTTCTTTTCCCTGCAAGCTTGTTGTAGCAGCTTCTGGCTGTTCGGGTTTTTGTGTCGATTGTGTCGATCGCACTCCGTGTGTTTCAACCAGTTGCCGAAAATCTGCCTGATTTTTGGCGGAAAATTTCTCAGCATTCACGATATTGTCACTGGCAGACAGAATCACGCTGCCACTGGCGTTGTCAGTAATAACTATCCGATCCTCTACTTTGGATATTGTGTAAGGGTCTGATGTGCTATTGATATCAAGTACTGGAGTAAAAGTGTTGGTACGAAAATCATCTAATATCTTGTGAGCATAAGCTGCTGCCCTGGTTCCGTAAGGTGCCAAAGATCCTAATTTTTCTCGCTGAACGGTGTAGCTACTTTCCCTAAGCTCAGTTGGATTACTTGCGATCGCCTTAGCTGCATCAATAAACTCTTTTCGTTGGTGTTCGCTTAGTGGTGCATCATGCACCGTAATAGATTCAGCTCCTTGTGATTCGGTGCTAACTGTGAAATCTAAAACTCTCCGAACAGTGCCATCCAACTCCACACTTCTAACGTTGTAAGACATAGAGCCGTTGGGATTTTCAGAGCCATGAATGAGGTAATCATCCGCTTTGTAGGCAATGCCGCTTGCATGGCGTGTACCCATTTCTTGGCATAGGCTGGCGGCTGCGGCTGCGGCGATTTTGTTTTCTACCTCTTGTATCGAAGTGCTACCAGATAACTGCTTAGATTCTGTGCTACCAGTAACTACGGCATTAAAAGCAGAATGAGTTTCATTTTCTTGATTGATACCTTGAACCGGTACAACTGCTGGGGCATTTGTAGGTAAGTTTTGCTCTTGGGAATCACCTTCAGATTTCTGCTCAGACTTGCGTGAAGACGTTTCTTCTTCTTTTTGCTTGTTCTTTTCCTCGGCAATCTTTGCTATTAGTGCTTTTATCAATAGTTCTAGAAGTTCGACTAGCGCAGGCATAGTTTGCACAAAATCGTTCTGTGATTGCCTTGTGTCGAAACTGAGATCTGTATCAATAATCATTTGTTTTAAAACCTTTGAATCGATTTGGTGAGGCGAGTGATAGCAGAATTCATGAAAAACAAGTCAAATTTAAAATGCTACAAACTTACCGGTAATAGAATCTGATTCACTGCTATCGCTCACCACAGTTTCATCGCTAGGACTTGATTCATCAACGTAGGCAGGGATTGACCACTCATCAGATGGCAAATCGTCTAGTTGCTCTAGACAGGTTTTCTGCATGTCGTAGGCATCAATGAGATCGATCGCGTTATTGGCAAAGAAACCCTGCATTTCTTGCTCTATCATCTTATCCACAGCATCTGTGAATAGCACCGGACTAGCAGCAGGTACTTGTGTTGGTGAATCGGATGCAGAAACGGAGTGTTCCAGGGCATTGACGGAAGAAGAGGCCAAATTACTACTTGTCTTGGCATTGGTTTCGCTATCAGGCGCGAGAAGGAAGTCGATAGCAGCTTGTTTGGCGCTGAGATCGGTAATATCCAAGTCTTTTTTGGGGAATTTTGCCTCTAACTCCTCAAGCAAAGATATTGAGGCTTTTTTGGCTATGGCAATATTTTTGAATTCTTGTTTATTTAATTTGATTTTTAGTTTGACAGGAATGAAAGAGTAATCGCTATTGTTATAAGACGGATTGATGAAAATACACTGGCCTGTCCCCAGTCTCAAGTATTCATCCGGTGTCATCAATAACTTCATCCGCTCTTGCTCTGAGTGGCTAGTACTTGCGCTTCCTTTTGATGAAGATTTGCTTCTTTGCTTGTAATCTACGTGTTCGCTCCCCAAATAATCAGAAAATAATTTTGCTGACTCGTATTCGCCAGGATTGAAAACAACTTTGGTATTGCACCCAGACATAATCGCCCGAGCAGTTTCTTTGCCATAAGCTTGTTCTAACTGCCCTAAATTTTGAAATCCAATTAAACCACAGAACCCTGCACCACGGGACTCCATTAACCATTTAAGGAATGCTGGCAAAATTATCGTCGGAAATTCATCAGCCACTACATAGAGAGGATCTTTCCGTTTCTTGGCTAAATTGCGGGTAATAAGCATGTGCATCACCGTAGCCAGAATTGGACCAATCACGTCTCGGCGATTTTGATCCATGCCAAAAATCACCAAGGTCTTGCCATCCACGTCCAGTGGCAGGTTGCTTTTGCCTACAACTGATGGCAGAACATCAGGGGTCACAAAGCTGGTAAACATCAAGGCAGCGGTAGCAATTACACTAGCTACTGTTTTTTCAGATTCGTGCATAGAAATAAACTGATCCCAGCTTATTTTGACCCAAGGACTAACTTTTGAGGCAGCTCTGATCTTTTCGGCTAATTCCTTGGGGGGCATAGCTAAAATTTTCTGACAAGTAAGCACGTCCGGCTCACTAGTGGCCTTCGCCAACTGTAAAACGGCTTTAACCAACTGATCACCAGATTTTTGGAAAAAGGGATCTTCTCCGCCTTTCCCACCATTGGCTGAGAAGTTTCGGGTTAATGTAGCTGCAATCTGCCCAGCAGAGTCACTATCATCGGGAGATTTGAGGAAATCGAGCAGGTTACACACCATACTCCCCGCAAATCCCGGTGCGAAAACAATGACTTTATAGCCATGCTTCTTCGCCCAACCAGAAAGCATTTCTGCCTGGGAGCCAGATGCGCGGAACTTGAAGTCATACAGAATGATCGGGACACCCAGTTCTGCTGCTGCACGAGTTAGTGGATCAATCCAGCTAAAGGTTTTGCCAACGCCAGGAGATCCCATTACCGCTGTGCCTCGTTGATTGTCAGGAACTACTATGGTTCCAGCCCCTGGCTGGAAGTGACGTTTTTTATTGTTTAGGAAAGCTCCAGGCTTATGCGCAGGATTAATCCAGAGGGAGAGTCCATCATGCTTTTGTTCCAGTACCTGTTGCTTCGCTCGTTTGACAGCATTCTTTATTTCGATCGGTCCAGCCCACTGAGCTGAGGCCATTTTTTTGTTTTTCGGTTTCCCAGAATCTCGGAATAAAAAGAACCATCCCAAGAATCCGCCGACAAGTATCAGAAGATTTGCTGGATCTTTTAAGGGAGCTGGGATCTGCTGCTTGATACTAGAAAGTGGATCTTTATCATCTTTTTTGGGAACTTGATTTTTATTGTTACCAATGGGTGTTTTTGCAGCTTTCTTCGACCCGTTGCTGACAGAGATACCAGCCCCTTGCTGGGGTTCAGCGACGGTAGGAGTGGCTGCTAGTGACGCTATTAGAGAAAATAAAAATATCCCAAAAATGAACTGGAGTGGTTTCTTGCCTTGCACGGGTATCTCCTATGGAATGAAACGGATGGGTTTATTGTTAGGGAACTGCCAAATTTTCTGGGTAGGGAAAATCGCTACCTCGCGGGGAATCTTGAATCCTAATTGCTTTAACGCCCATGCTTCTTCCGATACAAGGTAAGTGGCATCTGGCACGTAGGCATTTCTGCCATCTTCTCGTTTGATGTTTGTGTAATCGATCGACTCAACAAACAAAATGGATTGAATGTAAGCCTTTCCTTCAGGCTGCTTCATTATCCAGCGGTACTTTTGCAATGCCAGATTTCTGGCTTGCTCTTGGGGCATGTACTTGGTCAGATGAATGAAAGGGGGTAGTAGTGGCTCATAGTTAAAGCACTGTTGATTTGTATCTATCCCGATGAGTGTTGTTTCAGGCGAGAATCCCTTTTCTCCCTTAACTTTGGTGTTTAGGAGCATGAACTCTTTAATAGCTCTTTTCCCGGTGTTGTTGGGTTGGGGATTTGCAACCTTAGCTATCAAAGTGAACGATCGGGGTAAGGGAGCAAGGGCGGTTACTCCGTTTTGAGGCAGTGGTAGGCAGGGGCTTAGAGCCGATAAGTCGCCCTGAGCATGTGATACATAGCCAGTAGTAACAATTGTGATAAAGCTCAAAACAGTAGCTAGCGTAAACTTCGTGAATTTTTTCAAGATTGTTGCAAACATCAGGAATCTCCTAAGTTAAAGGTTTTGGACAAGCTGAGAAAACCTATTCCCCAATCAACTTTGACGGAATCGTTCTTTTCTTCGATCGGCACCATTGCCAGTGATTGACCGCGCTGACCATTGATTGATGGAGTCCAGTTGTAATTTAGAGGATTCACTTTTCCTCCAATGATTGATACTTCAAAGTGCAAGTGAGCGCCGGTATGAACACCCATGGCTCCCTCTTCAGCTATCAATGCGCCTTTCTGTACTTGTTGTCCAGGCTGGACGGCAATATTGGTCACATGCACATAGGAAGTAACGACCCCTCCCCCATGACTAATATTGATTCTGCTCGATATGCTTGGGTCTGGCATTGTGGCCGAACTAACTTGACCATTGTTTGCAGCATAGATTTTGGCACCAGTGCCAGCTCTCGTAAAAGTCAATCCGTTTGCATTGCTTTGGAGGTCTTGCCCCGCATGAATGCGTCCTGGTCTTGGAGCGCCAAAATAACCGTTAGGTATGTTATTTTGGCGTGAATTACCAGCACCATTCATTGGGTGCAACCAGTTACCACTGGCTGATGATGGTCCGGTAGCGATATTGAGTCCTGCCTTGTTATCACAGCTAGTTCCAGGCTTACAAGTAACACCTTTTAGATTGACACCTTCCACCTGACCGGTCTGAGGATTGATCAGATTATTGTCAACTAAATTCTTCGTGAATTTGGCTGAGTCTTTGATTACATAGTTGTTAGACAACTCTTTGATCAAATCTCCTTGCTTAAAGTCATAAGCAAATTCGACCCCGATCGAAGCCAGATAAGCTTTGGCTTTTGCTAGATCGTTAATTTTCAGGCAGTATCCGGCCTGTCCATCGCGGTTACATGGCACTCGCTCGACCCCGAGTAATGCGTAACCACCATTGTTCTTGACTCTGATTTGTACTGCATTGCCATCTGTAAGCTTCTTGCGGTTCGCAGGCACTGGTAAATTCGTAGCGACGCGACTATTGGGATTTGTGTAGGCAGTCCCAGCACCACCACCAGTAGGAGAGTCACCTCCTTGGCTATTCGATTGGCCAACTTTGCTAACCGATGCTAGGAAAGGAATACTATCTCCGGTTTTTATTTCGCCGATCGGTATTCCACCAGGGGTAGGAAATATAGCTGGAGAGCAGGAAAAAGAGGGGAAATTGGAGCAGAACCGAAAAGATATAGCCCATTTTGCCTTATCAGATTTCTGATCGATGCCATTAATTGATAGCTGAGGGTTTAATCCGAGTGCATTTAAACCAGATGGCCCTTTGCAACTGATTACCGAACATAGATAACCGAATCCATCCTCTACCTGAAAAGACGATTCCATAACTCTTTTGCCGTCTTTTCCTTCAAAGTGTGGGCATGATTTGCCCCCGCAGCTTACGGATTGGGCTGAACCATTTGAGCCACCGGTCACAACTTTTTTGAGGATGTTGTTCTCTGTAGATCCGTTTTTTGGTGTGCCTAGAGCCACATCCAACTTGATAAATCCAGCGCCGGGAGATATGCTAGCACCCAGATCTTTTAAGCTCAATCCACCTGCGGCAAAGGCATTGAGATCGGCGATCGTAGACTTTGCCACTCCTTTTATCGCCGATATATTGGTGTTCAATAACTCCCCGCCAGGGATGGCATTTTGAAGAGATGTTTGATCGCTGTCAGAGATGCTTAGTGGGGTCTTGGCGAAGGCTGGATTTGCCAGAGCATCTTTTAGAGTTGTCCCGTTTGGGATATTTAGCCCTTTAGCCAAATTGCTAACCAGAGGGATATCATTTACTGGTGTAGCTAGTGTCTTCGCTGAGTAAGGGATACTGCTTGGGGCAAACTTATTGAGAAAAGTGTTGGCACTGCCGATCGAAGGATTTACACCTGTTTTCTTAATAAGATCGCCAAACGTGCCTTTCAGCGGGCTACTACCGGACATTTGATTCAACATACCCACCGTCAGGTAGTTTGGTGCTGATAACGTCCCACCATTACAAGTGGCCTTCACCTTCATTGCCGCATATTTTGCAATTGTGTCTGAGTTACAGGCAACATCAGGAAAGTTTTTAATTGGCTTACTTAAAACTTCTTCTATTCCACCAGCTCTAGCAGCTTCAGAGCCACCAAACACCAAGAAAATGGCTAAAAAGATCGCAAGTAGCGATTTTATAATTGTTTTTTTGTTTAGCATAAAACCTATTTTTTAATAGTTTGAGTTTGCTGCTTATCTGGCGCTGGTGCGCCGGGGACACCCGGTTGACCGTCTTGCAGAACAGAATCTGGCACAACTTCTACTGTGAAGTATTCAGTACTGGCCACTTTTAGCAGGAATTGATAAAGGCGGCGTTTGTTACCAGCATCATTGGTAACGACACTCATCCGAAAAGTGGATGAGTTTCGAGATTTTGGAGAAACATAAATCACCTTTGCTCCTGGGCTAGCCTCTGATCCAGAGGGTAGAGCGGAATCAAATTGCAGATCAACTAAATTCCGCTTGACCCGAACCTGCTGTACATATTCGTTGGTTCGGATGAAAGAAATTGTTAATCCCTGGGAGGGATCGATCGACGCTCCAGGGATTACGGTGTTTTCCCCAAGTGCGGATGAGGCTGAGATCTGCCCAACCTTATTTGCCCAGGTATTTGCTGGGCAAAGAATTAATCCGATCGCTGTAAATGCGATGGCGACAAAAAGTTTACCCCCCATAGCTTTTGTTCACAACGACACGAAGTGATTTCCCACCGTCGATCTTGTATACCTCTGGTAGCTTGGATAATCTGTCAATCTTTCTGAGATTGGCAGAGTTGAGGGCGCTTAGGGCGCTATCAGTCGTACCCTGAAGGACAGCACCAGCAACGTCCCGACTGGGGAAAGATGCTGTACCAGCAGCACTATTGATTACTTCAGGAGCCGTTAAGGCTCTCCCAACACCGTTGATTGCACCCAAGAAAACTTGGCCAAGGTCAATCCCTCCACCATCACGGTTGTAGGCATCATCACCAGTAATGGGGTCGCCGCCTTCACTCCGAACCGAAAAAACGTCTTTTGGCAGAGAGTATTCTTTTCCGTTAATCACGACGGATTTTACTTCTAGTGTTACGATCGCCGCTTCGATCGGTTTAACCGAAACTATGAGTTTTGCTCCAGCAGGAATAGCAGCTCTGCCATCTGAATTTTTCAAAGGCTCTTGTAGCACAACCACATAAAGCGGCCTGTCTTCGGTGCTTTGTGTCTGAGATGATTTGCTCCAAATTATTTTGGATGCAGAAACAGCCCTGGCAGATTCGCCTACTACCAAGCGAGATTTGTTTTGTGTCCTCCCCACTGGTGCCTGAGTTTGAGCTTGAGCAGCACTCAAGAAAACCGTGCCAGGAAGACTGCTTAAAATTGTCAGGCTAATAATTGCGAAGGTTCTAGTTAATGGTTTCATTTGTGACTACAGGAATTTTGTTGAGGGACTAGTATTAACTTCTTTAGGGAAGTTTTGGATTAACTGATTCGTCGATGATTGGGATGTCCGAAGGAGCCTTATGCTCTTTTTCTGAAGCTTTGTTCCGATCAGCCGCTCCAAAGTCTTTAGGTGTCCAGCCACTTCCAGGCGGCCAAAATATATTGGTTGGCTGGTCTGTGTTGGCGGAAGCCAACACAATCCGGCTTTGGGGCGGATTTACTGGTAACGGACTGAGGGTTTCAGGTGATGGTGGGGGGACTATTCCAGCGCCATCATTGTTGGATGGCGTGTTCTTAACCTCTGGTTGAGGTGGAATATTTGTATCTAATTTGGCATTGGATATTGGAGCAGCATCACCAGGAGGTAAGCCATTCTCGATCAAAGGAGGGTTGGTGTTCTGTGGCTGAGGCGCAGCACTTGTATTTGACGGCGGAGCTACATCACTTGGTGGTAGAGCTGGTGGTAGTGAACTGCTTGCGATCGCCGGAGGCGCAAGCGGAGCTATCGGAGGAGGGGGAATATTATCCTGAGATTGGGGTGCAACTGCAATACTCGGATCCAATTGAGCAGTCAGATAATCAGTCAGTGGTGGAGCCTCATCAGATTTAGGAGGGGGCGTATCTGTAGGAGGATTTAAGGGTGGTGGCGGTAGGGCTGCTACAGTAGCTTGATCAACAGCAGATCCAGGTAAAGCCTTGGCCGTACCGTAGACATCACTATCGCCAACCGTAGCGGTAGGTAGATCTCTTGATTGAGATTGTTGATTGTTGCTGGGTGGATTTAAGGGCGGAGGCGGTAAAGTAGCGACAGAATCGATATTTCTACTAGCTTTAGAGTTTGAACCAATATTGGAAATACCACTAAAGGCAGATGCCTGAGGTCTGGCAGGCTTAGGAGCGAATGCTGTAACAACAGGAGAAGAAGCCGTATTATTTTGTGATTTGGCCGCTTTAACTTCGGTAGGCTTACTATCGCTAGAGCTTGGCTTTGAAATAGAGCTTTTTTGAACTGAAGCACTTTTCAAACTAGTCCCAACAGGATTAGCCGCAGTAACTATCGGTGCTGTGGCGGATTTTGCAACAGCAGTATTGGGAATATTCTTGGGAGCAACCTGGGTAGGCACAAAAATCGGAGCAGGTGTGGGAGTTGCTTTGCTAGCCTTCCCTGCCAACGCATTAGCTGATGGATTTTTAGGGCTGTTGGCGATCGGTGGTGAGGGTTTGGTGGTTACTGCTGTTGGTGTGCCCCCATTTGTACTATTAGCTGTGCCCGCTGGAGTAGTACCCGTTGCATTTGGCACAGTGGCAGTGGCACCAGGAGATCCCACCGGATTTGCTGGGGAATTTGGGTCAGTGGATTGAGGATCGGT
>JANOXZ010000609.1:0-3479 GCA_031418695.1 Synechococcales cyanobacterium VAR_35_metabat_10 | reverse complement strand
TTACGTAGGGGAGTTTGAGGGGACGGAACGCCTCCCCTCAATGGGGGTCTGAGGGCAAGCCTCCAGGGTCAACCTGGCTTATTACCAAAAATCTGAATTTGGAATTGCTGGTTAAAGTTGACAATTGACAATAGTGTATTCATCTCGGATATTCGCGAGTTTCAAGAGAAAGATGTTGCCATCATCTCCTTTGCGAGAACCATATATCGCTTTCTGCCAAGGTGGTACCAATTGGACTCATGTGGCGCTGGCGATCGAAGCAGCCATCCAAGCAGTCGGCCATAATTAACAAATTCAGTTACCAGCATCCAATCCGTATGGCCGAGGATATGGCTTTAATAGTTGCTTGGCGTTGTAGACCTGCCAAGTTTGAGTCACTACCCCACCTCGGGTAAGAGGAACTGTGGCAATTTTTTTGATACTAATAAAATAGTTTTTAAATGGTTCATAGGCCACCTCTGGTTTTGTGGAAACAAAACCTTTGGGCTTCACCACATCTTCGTTCACCCCAAAAGTCTCCGAGCCAATATAAACTGCGTTTTTACCAACCCACTCCTGAGCTGTAGACCAATAGGCAAATCCTCGTAAATCTTCATCAAAACAAGTCAAAGGTTTTTTTGTAATAGAATGTAGCGCCATCGCTAACTGGCCGCTAGGAAAATAGCGATTAATAAAAATGAAATCGGCCTGTTCGATCGCCGTCATAATTGCCGGATTAGCTTTTAACTTTTGCTGTAACTGACTCACATCAATCAACTGCACTGAGTTATCGGCCTCAAAAGTCAAAAAGCCGCCACCGATCGCGTTGTTACTAGGTTTCTGTGCTGTCCCCAAAGTCAAATGTGACAAGGCGATCGCAAAAATAATATGAATTAATGCCGCCGTGATAATTAACCAATTCCAAAAACGGCGAGGATGATGAGTAAACCAGCCTAGCGATCGATCGGCTAACAGCATACTTGCAGTCATATAGCCAGCCATCGGCCAACTGGGTAATACCTGTTGATAGCCTGCGATAATGGCAAAAGCTACAATAATTGGCGTGGATAACCATAACACCAAAAGCTTTTGACCTTGGTAGGGATCTGGATTCAATGCTTTCTTCGCAAACTGCGATCGAATATTTTGCCAGATCGACCAAATTAACGGAAAGCCGATCGAAGGAAAAACATACACCATGTGAACTAAAAAAGTCAGGAAAAAAGTTTCCCAGTTATAGCTAGCATTGGGGACAGCCCGTTTAGATTGAAAAATGATCGAAGCCCAATTATGCTCGGAGTTCCAATACAAAATAGGTGAAATAGTCAGGGCAAATAGCAAGCTGGCTAACAACACCCAAGGAGAAGTCAATACTCTGCGATGACTAGGGCTACTCAAACAAAAACCAATCAGACAAGTTCCCAGTAAAAATCCATGATATTTAGCTAAGCAAGTCAAACCCACTAAAAGGCCAATCAGTGCAATCCGGTAGGTAGGTTTATAAGGAGTGATAGGAAAAAACTCGATCGCCGTTAACCAGAGAGTCGCTATCCAAAAAAATATCTGAGGCGCATCAGGTTGAGCTAAAGAACCAAAAGCCACGGTCAAAATTGGCATCAAAGAAGCTAGACCGAGGGCAATTAGGGCAACTTGGCGGTCAAATAAGCGCTCAGTGGTTTTGTACAGAAAAATTAAAGCGCCGCTAAAAACCAACAGAGTACCAAGACGCAAGGTAAAAGGATTAACTGAGCCAGTCAACCAAGTGCCAAAGCCAGCAGTAAAGAAAACTAAGAGTGGATGGTCAAAGTAGCTCCAGCTTGGATGTAGAGTATAAACATAGTAATAAGCTTCATCGAAGCCGATCGGTAAAAAGATGGCAATGATTAGCCGGACGGTAAGACCGGCCAGCAAAATACTGGCAATCCAGCGATGATGCTGAGTCTGGAGCCAAATAACGGGATTGAGCATTGGAAAATTTGATGCGGGCTAGGTTTTCACATTTTACGTGCCAGTGGCCATATAGTAGCCATATTAAAATCTATTTTCTCCTGTTTTTCCACTTTCTAAACAAGAAGACCCCTAAAACAATTAAAATTAAACTTAGCCAAACAGGACTAGTCATCAACAATACCAAGGCGATACTGGCTAATATATTCTCTAAACTTGCAGCAGAAAAGTTGTCTTGGGCGGCAACCTCTAACTTAGCAGCACTTGTCTCTGGTAAAACTACTTGGTCAATTTGTTGGTAATATTCAGTTGATTTGGCCTGCTCTTGTCCATAATTAAATTTGGTTGGCAGTTTATCATTGTAGTTAATCACAATATTGTTGTCTACTGTTGGTTCCAAGTCAACAAACTTATAGATCAAATATTTAGCAGCTTTATCGATCTGCAAGGTCTTATATGGCAAAACGCCCCAAATATCATTGCTGTTTAAATCTCCTTTGAGATCAATAAAAATAGTGCCCTGCTTAATACGATCACGCCAAAGCTGCCCTGACTCTAGTACGTAGGTAAATAAACTAGCATTTTTAGAGCCAGAATACCCTTGAGAAATACGACCTTTAGTATTCACCATGTAATAGACCATCACCATAGTTTCTTGACCGGGCAAAAGTTCCAGATCCCATACCCCCCAAGCAGCTAAGCTACCTTTGTTGATAATAGATTTAGTCTTAGTTTCAATCTTTTTGCCTGCTATTAGTACTTTGAGTTGATCGACTCCGGTAAACGGAGTTATTTCGGCTGAATTGGTGAATTGGAATGGTCTAGTATCACCAAAGCTAATCCGAGTTTCCATCCCAGACGAAAGTTTCTTTTCAAAAGACCTATTGGACGGAAATTTTCATTGCTATTGATGATTAGTAGATTTTCATGGTTATCCTCTTAGCTCAAACTACGCCATAACACTTATCGCATAAGCTAACTAAAACTTTTATACCTCCAAAGAATGAGACATATTGCTGACTCTATACTATTCTTAATAGATCATTTTGTTGTAGGAATGCTATTATTCCCTCGATTGGGTACTGCCAGTGACTTTGATCACAGAAAATTCTCCTGTGGTGAAAAGTTTTCAACAATCAAAGTACACCACTAGACCGGTTACATCAAGAGCCCCTTTTGCCAAGTATCTTAAGCAAGATTAAGATGCTATTTTCGCATTTGACAAACTTAAATAAAATCAAAAATACAACAAAAATCTAAGGCTAAAATCCAATGTCTAATATTACTGGTACTGCAGGAAATGATATCTTGAATGGCGATTTCAATGCCAGCAATACAATCGATGGTCTACAGGGCAATGACACCATTAATGGTAGTTATTTAAGTGATACCCTCAATGGTGGTGAGGGTAATGATCAAATCACTGGTAATGGTGGTGCTGACTTAATTAGTGGGGATGCTGGTGACGACTTATTAATTGCTAATAATTACTTCTTCAATGCCACTCTCAATGGTGGGCTGGGCGATGATACTTTGCAAATAGATGGGTACGG
>JANOXZ010000608.1:0-3125 GCA_031418695.1 Synechococcales cyanobacterium VAR_35_metabat_10 | reverse complement strand
GAGGCTATGATTGTTGCCCCCATGCTTACGGAACCAGTCAGCAAAGCTAATATTATCTAGGCGCGGATCATTTTCATGCCGCTTTCGTAATTCAGCAAGCCCACCACGATCGGGCTAGTGCCTAGAGCCAACGCATTTTGTAATTTGTCTAAAAATGTGAGCTGACCAGTGGTAAAAAAAGCTTTGAGGCCATGAAACGGTGCCCCCAAGAGAAAGCGAAAATCTAACTGGCCAATTTCGCCACCCTTATTCACAAAGTTATGAACATGCTCTTTGGGTAACAGGTGCTCAAAAGCCCCAATTTTTTTCATCAGGGCAAAAAGGTTGGAGTAATTATTAAAGAAAACATGCAGCCCCATCTCGATGTGGTTGCCATCGGGATCGATCCAGCTTGCTACTTTGCCGCCGACAAACGGACGCGATTCAAAAATTTCTATCTGGTGTCCGGCATCTGCCAGCTCTACTGCTGTGGATAAACCGGCCAACCCAGCGCCAACGATCGCGATCCGCATGTGTGTCTCTAAAAGTGTTTGTTTCTATCTACTTTACAAATTGTAAAAGTTTTTGGTACGGAAAACAATTTTTAGAGTTTTTATGCGCTAAGACCTTTCAGATTGGAATTTAACTTCGCGCTTTTCACCAAGAGCACCCAGTTCTGGAAGTTGGGTATTGTTCTTAGTTACAACGATTCCGCCAGCGTTACTAGTGGTTAAAATCAGTTCGCGAGCTGTCCAAGTTTTGGTTTTACCAGCCTTTAACCGGCCTTCAAAGGCAGTCTGACCATCTACTACAACTTTTACCCAAGATGTCGTCTTGGCACTGATTTCTAATTCCAAAGGTTCGTTAGCAGCAGTGGCAACAGTGGGCTGTTCTTGAACAGTCTCAGTACTCTTGACTGCTGCTAACTTAGTATCGGCTGCTACTGAAGGCTTTTGGGCAGCTTCCAAACTCTGCACCGAATTATTCAGAGAGTGAGAGAGGGCACTAATGGCCGCCAACAGCATGAAAATATAGGAAAGGTAAAGATGCACCGGACGAACTTGGGGGCGATTAAAGCCATCCCAACGGTTGCTCTTAAGTGGCACGATCTGCATTTGATCCGCCGGGACGCTTTTGGCTAGTTCTAGTGCATTGACTCCCAAACTCTCACCATATTTCTTGATCATGCCCTGGATATAAACTGGCTCTGGCAAAATATCCATTTGCCCTTCTTCAAGAGCACGCAATAGACGGGGCTGAATTCTGGTTCTTTCGGCTACCTCTTCGATCGAAAGCGAGTGCTCTTGGCGCAACTGGCGGAGACTACAACCGATATGTTGGAGGGTGGCAATTTTTTCTGCGGTAGGGCGATGGTCTGTCATGTGCTGGGTATTTCCAGTGAATCTCTGGCAGTTAAAGGGATGGGGCGAAAAAATTGAGGAGTGAAATTGTTGATGCTACTGACTAAGACAATATCTTAGAGGGTCAATCACAACTTTTAACGAGAAATTTTGTTTTTCTCATTTAGTCAATGATTACTTGATAATTCAGTATCGTAGATAACCATTTTGTTTCTGCTGGCAGTAAAATTCGATACTGACCGCGTAGTAATTTGGCTGTAGGCAGATGAAGTGGAATCTCACCGATCGCAGTTCGATCTAGTTTCAACACAGGATGACCAATTAATTCAGCAACCCTACGTATCTGTCTATTTCTACCTTCTCGCAGCAAGATTTGCAATCGAGTATTATGCTGATCTTCGCTCAGTACTTTGACTTGAGCTGGTAAAGTCACCTTGCCATCTAGATCTACGCCCGTTGCCCACATATCCAGCGCTTGATCGCTTGGATGACCAGCTACCCAAACTTCATAGGTTTTAGAAATCTGGTGGCGGGGGTGGGTCAACAGGCAAGTGAACTGACCATCGTTAGTAAGCAACAGTGCTCCAGTAGAGTCGGTATCAAGCCGACCAACTGGATGAATGCCCTGACGCAAATCATCTGGGAGTAAGTCTAATACCGTTGATCGACCCTGGGGATCATCGCAGGTAGAAACTACTCCGGCGGGCTTGTTTAGCAAAAAGTAATGACGTTGAGGGCGGGCTTGGAGCATCTCTCCATCGATCGAAATTCGATCAACTTCGGGATCAGCGCTATCACCCAAAGTGGCAACCCGATCATTCACTGTAACTCGCCCAGCACGGATTAATTCCTCTGCTCGGCGACGGGAGGCGACTCCCCACTGAGATAAAATCTTTTGCAGTCTAGCTGCCATGGCAGATCGACCTGTCACTATAGTTCCCAAGATACTACCGGAAAACAGCTACTATAGGAGGTCGGTTCTCTCCCACGTAGAGGTAGAAATTTGAATCCTCAGCCTTTAAGCTCTAAACCCCAAGGAATTATCAGCTCATTACTGGCACCAGCTTGTGCTGCTTGGTTGCGCACCCAAGTTAGCGAAGTAGCAAGCTTAGATGTGCAAATTGTGGCTAAAGATCGGCAGATCTTGTCCGGGACAATCCCTGCTGTCTCTATTCTAGCTACCAAAACTGTCTACCGAGGTATATCTTTACAGAAAATTAAACTCTTGGCTGATCAGATTGAAGTGAATCTTCGTCAGGTGATGCGCGGTAAGCCACTGCGGGTGTTACAGCCGATCGAAGTAGAGATCGAGGCCACTATTGATAATGCCGATTTGTTATCTTCTTTGACGGCACCACTGTTATCGGGGGCGGTAAACCAGTTAATTGCCCAGGTGATGGCCTTGCCAGATGCAGATTGGTCGTTAGTTTGGCAAGATGTGCAGATTGAGACAGATAAATTGACTCTACAAGGAACAGTGCAGCAAGGAGATCGTGCACTGCCCATCAAGATTTGCACGGGGATCGCCCTGCGGGAGGGCAAAATAATTCATTTGGCTCCTTTGGCGATCGACTGTGAGCTAGTAGATAAACCGGTGGAATCTTACTCGATCGACCTGGGGGATGAAGTGAATTTACGAAAATTGCTGTTGGGAGAGGGAGAGCTACATTGCGCTGGTCAAGTCTGCATTCACCCCTAAACCACATGAACCGGAACCACATTAAGATGAAAGGATTGTTCGTTCCGACCTGTTCATGTTTGCAAACCGCCCCGATACTCCCTGGC
>JANOXZ010000607.1:0-2968 GCA_031418695.1 Synechococcales cyanobacterium VAR_35_metabat_10 | reverse complement strand
ACAGCCAATATCTACACCGACGGCAGCGGGGATGAGGGCGGCTTTGGTGGCGATCACTGAACCCACTAATGCTCCGCGCCCCAGATGCACGTCGGGCATGAGCGCGAGGTGTTTGTAGATGAAGGGTAAAGAGGCGACGTTCTTGGCCATCGCGGTTTCTTGACGAGCCAAGGGGTGTCCTGCCCAGGATAAAACTGGAGCAGGACTAGATATTTCTAGCTGTTCGTAGGGCATTACTTTGGTTGAAGTGTTGTTGACTTGATTTGTCCCTACGACGCTAGATGCTCAGGAAGATCTAGCGGGTAGGGCGAGAGGCAATCGTTTGGAATGTCATGGTTTGGCTCCTCGCGGCTATAAAGTGTTGATATTTTGATGGTAGTACACGATCGATGGAAATGACAAGTAGAAACTTATCTACTCTTTTTGCTGTAACCCCAAGCTGTTAATAACTTCATTTAGACGATCTGTGAATTTGGTGAGGCTATCCATATCGGCGATTTTATCGAGATCGATCGCCCCTAGTTCAATTTTTTCGTTGATCAATGTGCGGGAGCCAGTTTCACCCAGATGTTCTTCAAGTTATCCGCCCATTCGCCTCGACCGGAGCTTGCTGTGCCATCAGCATCTCGAAATAAGACCAAAACCAAAGGTGTTTCCCTGCCCAGCTCTTGGGATTTTTGATGAGCAATTGTAGCTAAAGCTCGAGCATTTTTGTAGAAATAGCGAGTTTCACTTTTTTGCTTCTTGCCTTTCTGCGATCGGGCTGGTAGCTCTTTAGCTGTTTTGATTAAATCATTCTCTGAGACTATGGTGTAGAGTTTGGTTTCGATCAGAGAATAGCCGATTTGTTTGGTAATCCATAAATCAACTAATTTGGTCATTGAGCCAATTTCTTGATCTGATACCCCAATATCTGAGGCTCCTTCGCCGCTGAGAATCAAAAACATCAGACCATCTCGCTAATTTCTTGGTTGAGTTGGGTTAGCATGGTATCTTCGTAGACTTCGCCTGCTCCCATGACTTCTAGTTTTTTACGCATGGAGGGAATATCGAAGAGTCTGATGGCTTTGGTGGCACCACTGGGTTGTTTGTAAATATAGATAACGCCTTCGATCGCCACTGCATCATCCATATAGTTGAGTATCATTGGGCTATGAGTGGTAATTAACACCTGTGGATCAGATGCGACTAGTTGGTCAACTAAGAATTCAATTAATTCTGGATTAATGCCATTCTCAATTTCATCTAATAATAAAAAACTTTGCTCTTTTGATAGTTGGGAAAAAATGGCTAGCATTCGGAGTAATCCATCAGCTATATGCCGAGCCTCAGACTTGATATTAGTATCACCAAATTGCTCTTGAATTGACAAGCTCTTCCAACCAGATCGTAGTGAAGACACATCAATAGTTTTGAATTTTGGGTAAATCTCTATTAATTTCTCCTGAATATTAGCTCGAGCATTTTCTCCTATTTCATGTAAAAAAGCTGATAATTTTTCACCACCTAATCCCAAACTATTATTAGCAGTTTTTGTTTTTTGTCTAAGTAGTTCAGGTGATAATAAATCTAACGCATGTAGGTCATAGAAAAAGTCTTTAAACTGACGTAATTTCAGCGGTAGTTTTGATTCACTAATTTGTGATATCACAGAACCTTGATAATCAAAAGTAATAGGTCCAGACATTACACTATCTGGCTTTAATCTACTAAACGAAATAGCAAGCGGATTTCCAAGAGGTGTAACTCCATGAAATTTTATATCAAGATCTCCAATACTATAGTTTCCATTTTCCACTTTTAGAATAACTTGCTTAGCCCATTCTAATCTCTCCATCGTACATTTTAGTGTTTTACGGTTAAAACTAGCTGTCCATTTGATTTCGATTTCGGTAGGAATGAAATCAAAAGATACTTTGTGAGACAGTATTACTTCAAAATCTATATTTTTTTACGGGTCAATTTTGAATTCAAATCAGCAGATTCCCACTGTCGATTTTTTAGCCATCCAGATAGATCACCTCTAACTTGTTGAGCTATAAAATCAAGAGATTATAATATTGTTGATTTACCAGATCCATTTAAACCAACTAAACAACTAAATTTAGCTAGAGACAAATCGAAATCAACCAGGGATTTAAAATTATCAATTTTTACATGTGTGATCTTCATATCTAGTCATTGGTTAGACTCAATTAGTTTAACTTAGATATGCTACAAAGCAATCTTGTAAGTGAATTAAATGCAGATAAAGCTTGATCGAAGACTACTTAGATTGATCATCGGGTGTGATGTGTTCGCAGAAGATATTGAGTCCGACTTTGCTGACATAGAGGGCAATGCAGGTGGCAAGGCCGGGATCGAGTTGGAGGTGAGAGACGCTGATGAGATGAACGATCATGCCGGTGAGTGCTGCGGCGCTAGCGGGGGTTTTGCTATATTCTTTGACTTTGCCGCGCCAGCCTTCGTCGCTACAGAGTTCTTGGCGGAGGACGTTGATGGTGGTTTCCCAGAGAGATTTTTTGGTGCTGGGGTCGTTGAAGGTGGGGGATTTGGATAGTCGATCGAGGCAGTCGGCAAAGTCGCCATTATTGGCGGTGAGGATGGTGAGGGTTTCTTGGGCTGGTGCATAGTTGGCTAAGAGTTGCTGAGCTGTGGTGATTTCGGTGGGGCTGAGGGTGATCATAAAGAGTGATGGTAGGATAGTTAATTCATCTTACAAGATCAGTGTTGTTCTATTGCTTAAGTTCGATGTAACAGTTGAGTTAAAATGAATTACCAAATATCTATTGCTCAGTCAGAGGTGGCCTATGACGGTTGCTACTAATACTGCCATTCATTACCCTACCGGAGACGGACAGCCCGTGGCTGAAACCTTTGCCCATCTGTATGCTATTTTGATGACGATCGAGGTGCTCCGGTTATATTTGCAGGGGCAACAGGCAACTGTTTTGGGCAACCAGTACCT
>JANOXZ010000606.1:0-9886 GCA_031418695.1 Synechococcales cyanobacterium VAR_35_metabat_10 | reverse complement strand
CGCGCGGACATTCAATGCGTCAAGCAAATACGTCATGACAAGGCTTTGGCAGTCACTGAGGCTGCAGGTTAATTTGCTTGGCAATCGCGCGGTAGCGCGCGGTCTCCTGAATATGTTTTTTCAGACATTTTGATTTTGGTCTACAATTTGAGAAATTCAGTTGGGCATTCCTGCACAAAGATATGACTCAACAAAAGCCACGATCACAGCAATCATGTAGACGACGACGCAGATGACCATAATCATGGCGCAGGAGAGTTTAGCTTACAGCGTGAAGGTATCTTGGTTGGCTCGGTAATTGTGCTGTTCATATTAGGCTCTGTGTTTGAGGAGCAACTTCACAACACACCTTGGTCGATCGGCGAATACTTATTCTTTATTCCGGCTTATCTTTTAAGCGGTTGGACAGTACTAACTAGCGCCGGACGCAATATTTTGCGCGGACAAGTCTTTGATGAAAACTTTCTGATGACGATCGCCACTATCGGAGCGATCACCATCCACAAACTACCCGAAGCTGTAGGCGTAATGCTGTTCTTTAAGATCGGTGAGTTATTTCAGGAATTAGCAGTCAGCCGTTCCCGCCGATCGATTTCGGCCTTGCTAGAGATTCGCCCCGATGCTGCCAATCTCAAAACAGCTAGTGGAATTGAGGTTGTTTCACCGGAACGAGTAAAGGTCGGAGATACAATCGTCATCAAGCCCGGAGAAAAGGTGCCTCTGGATGGTGAAATAGTTGATGGTAATTCTCAGCTTGATACATCGGCATTGACCGGAGAATCGGTGCCTCGCATAGTGAAAATCGGAGAAACCGTTTTAGCTGGGATGATTAACCAAACTGGTTTGCTGACTGTCACTGTCACTAAATTATTTGGAGAATCATCGATCGCCCGCATTCTGGATTTAGTGGAAAATGCCAGCAGCAAGAAGGCCGCCACCGAGAAATTTATTACTAAATTTGCTCGTCTCTATACGCCGATTGTAGTAATTTCATCTTTAGCCGTAGCATTGATTCCACCGCTGGTGATTCCGGGTGCAACCTATGCTGATTGGGTGTATCGTGCCTTGATCTTGCTAGTGATTTCTTGCCCTTGTGGACTAGTAATTAGTATTCCATTGGGCTATTTTGGCGGCATTGGCGGGGCTGCTAAACGAGGTATTTTGGTGAAGGGATCGACTTTTCTTGATACGTTGTCAGGGGTTAAGGCGATCGCTTTTGATAAGACTGGAACTCTGACGAAAGGCGTATTCAAAGTCACTGAAATTGCTGCTCATGGCATTCAGGCGACCATTGAAGGAAAGTTAGTGCTGGCAGGAAACGATCGATTATTGCACCGTGAAAACATTGCTCATGATACCTGTAATGTAGAAGGTACTGTAGTACACTTAGCCATCGATCAGGTTTATGCTGGCTATATTGTTATTGCCGATGAAATTAAGGAAGATGCCATCCAGGCCATCAGAGATCTCAAAGCCGCTGGTGTTGAAAAGATTATGATGCTTACTGGTGACTCTCAAGCTGTGGCGCAGCAGGTCGCTCAGGCTTTAGGTGTGGATGCTTTTGCAGCGGAGCTTTTGCCAACAAAACCGACCTGACCCGCTGCGCCGAAGACATCTTGCTAGCCCGCGAACACTACTTCCCCGCCACGGTCGCCCACATGTACGACCCCACCCGCATGGACAGCGAATTTCCCCTAGTGCGAGAAGCCCACAACCGAAATGATGAAGTGATCGATCGGATCTACATCGGTCGCCGCTTCAAAAACGACACTGAACGCCTGGAGAAATTGTTTGAATTGTATACAAAGATGACCAGTCAGCAGTCCGCGCTTAAGCCTTCAGCAAAGCGTAAATCTAAAGGTACATAATAAAAGCGATCGTGACATCTTGCTAGAAGGCGTAAAGAAAGATCAAAATGCCTTACTGAAATCGATTGCGGCTCAAGGTCTGAATATTCGATCGAATGGCTGGTTTCGATAACGTCGATAGATGTCAAAATCGCCATCTAGGGTGGCGATCGCGCTAATGTTTAATCGTTCAGAGATGGCCACTAAGCTCAAGTCGGCAAAATCTCCTGGTAAGTCAGCATACTGAGCGTTCAGTTCGGCAATACGGATAAAGTCTTGAGAAAGAAGAGGAATACACTCATAAAGTTCTTTGGAAACATCCAGTAAAAATTCATTTTGGGTTTGCCAGCTAGAACTCAGCAACCACATAACCTCCGTCACACAACTATGTGTTGTCACCAGCCGACTAGTGCAAGACTCCAGAAATTGTGAAACTTGCTGATGATATCGATCGTTGGCACTATAGTAAGCCAGTAAAATCCCACTGTCGATGATGCTCAGTGGTGGATAGTTCATGAATTTCTTTGTTTAATATGATCGGCGATCGCTTGTTTGCGGCTAACTCGTTCCGACAAATCAGGTGAGGCATCAGGCAAAAGGTTTTGAGGGTGCCCGCCACGTCTCTCTACGAAAGGAATATTAAGGTTGAGGGTTAGCCATCGCTGTCTGATCAGGCGTTTGACTAAATCACTACGATTCGTATCTTTTTCATAAGCAATGATTTCGGTCAACTGTTGTTCTGTTTCGGGATCTAGTCTGACGGTTAGCATCGTTCGTATTACCTGTATGACATGTACGATAATTATAATCGAGTTTTCCCGAAGCCTCAGCAAAAGAATTGAGCTTATGAGCAAGTCCATCGCCATCCCCGCCGTTTCTGTCACCTACGCCCAAGATGGCACCTCTACCCGCCCCAACGCCTTGGGAATGCGCAATATGCAAGAACGCGCCTACCAAAAACGCGGCGAACAATACCTGCTGATCAAATCGCCTCCCGCCTCCGGCAAAAGTCGGGCATTGATGTTCATCGCCCTAGACAAACTAGAAAACCAAGGACTTAAGCAAGCCATCATCGTTGTACCAGAAAAATCGATCGGCTCCAGCTTTCACTAGTAAACATGGTTTTTGGGCTGACTGGCAAGTCGAACCCAAATGGAATCTCTGTGATGCACCTGCACATTCCTAACGTTAACTCCCGCGAAAGCACCAAAGACAAGATCCGCGAAGTCGAACACATCATCGAGGAACTAGGCGAGTGGCAGGGCACCGACCCTCAGACCGGGTTTCAACTGGTCAAAACCGCCGACGGCAAAATCCTTAAAATTGCTGACCTAGTAGATGACGATTCCAGCAAGCGGGATAAAGTCGCCACCGCTCTCAAAGATCCCGCCCATAAGAATAACCGCGATCATGTCGATATCATCATCGCTCTCGGCATGGCCAAGGAAGGCTTCGACTGGATTTGGTGCGAATCTTCAAAAACCGATCGGGCACCAATAAGCTCCATCGTCGGTTACTTTGCTCTTAGACAACCGCTTACCTAAAGCATCTGCAACCATCTGGCCATCATCGTTGTATAGCCAAACCCCCCACAGTTCAGTCATTTCGGCACCAGCCACAGAGCTAGTGGGGAATTCCAGCAACTCTTGATAAACATAGGGCTGCTCGGTATAAAAAGGATCGGCGCAGTTGCCAGCAAAGGCTTCTTCCCCATCAATAACTGCCACGGCACCCTCGCCCTGGCGACCAAAGATCGGCTTAGCAAAATAGCTGTCCCCAATTTCGATTTCATCTACCGCAGTTTTAGGAAAATATCTTTGAATAGTTGCTGCTGCTGCTGGACTAAATTCACCCACACCCATATCTCGAATCAGGGCAAAGACTCCCTTGGACTGCAAAGAAAAAGCCGAGCCAAAGTTAATCAGGGCAACTTTTTTATCCAAGATTAATCTTTCTAGCTCTGGCCACAATTCCTCGCCGCGACTATCGGTATCCAAAATCAACCATTCCAGTGGATACCACATGATCAAAATATCTACCTGCTGATCATCTTCGCTGTCATAGACCCGCCGCTGATTATCTAGGCGCATCCGTTCTAAGGGAAAAGCCTTGCTACCGGGATGATAGCTGCTCAACCAATTCATGGTATTCAAATCTTCTGGGTTATTGAGCGCTGTAAAGCCCACCTGACATTGACTCAAAGGTTTACCTAACTGCTGGGCAGCCTGCTGTAACTGTACTTGCAGAGTTTTAGCCAACAGCGATCCCGGATCGGGATCAACCGACTGTAAACCAAAATGCTCAGCGACCAGACCATTGCCGATCGTTGGCTCATACCAAAAACTAGGAGTCTGAGAATTGACCTCAATTACTTTGTAGGTCTCAGTTTTCTCATTCCAGCACCAGTCCAACCTCATACACCAAGGAGGCGTAGCATCCCAGCGAATGATGCTCCAAGTAGATTCGGGAAAGCCGTAGTACTCTAGGTCTTCATCATCCATTTCCCGCAAGATCTGCCAGGTTTCTAGCAAGACTTGTCCCACCGCAGCCGAAGCTGTCCGCAGTTCGGCCACCACGGCTCGTTCTACCTGCTGACAGTGATAAAGAGCATAGGGAGTAGGGATCCCATCAGGATTATTGGTGGGTGGGAGGTCATACCAACGGAAACCGATCGAGTTAAAAAACCGATCTCGATCGGGTGAACTAAAAATATCTGCTGCCATATTTGATCCAAAAAACTTAACCGAAACCCGATCGACCGCCACCAGTGCTACCAAAGCCACTGCGACCACTGAAGCCTTTGGCTCCTACTGAGCTGCCACCATTGCCGCTGACGTAGGTGCTGCCAGCCGATCGATAGAAACCGCCACTGCGATAAATAAATATCCCGCCGCCGGTGCGAGTAGTAGTGTTAGTGCCCCCAGGATTCGGAGCCGGGTTGTTAGCAACAGTGCCACAGACTTCCTGGCCGGGGGTGCTCGGATCGTCACAACTGACATTCGGGCTGCTACAAGCGGTTATCGCCGAGGCTGTAACCCAGAGCACGGCTAACTTAAAGGCTGTTGGTTTTAGCTGCATAGATCCAAAAAGTTTATTGGGTAAGGAGACAATATCTAGTATGCCCTTGCACCAAATTAACAGAAAGAATCGATTTACGGCAGGCTTTGATAAAAATTTCTACAATATTTTAGAGTTATTTGGGCATTCCCACTCGGGATAATGTATCTAAATAGACCAATTTAGTGAGATCCACCACCAAAATTGCTAATTTCTAGATCTACTTACTGATTTCTAGAGATATGATATAAATCGCAGGATATGGTGAACTGCTCTATGCTCACGATATTTCTTTGAAACTCAACTTTACTAAAGAGCTAAAACCCATGGGTCTTTTCATTATGCAGGCGTTCACCAACCCGGTCTTTTATGTCCAGGCAGTGGTGGTTACTATTTTGTCGATTTGTTTGCATGAGTTGGGTCATGGGTTTGCCGCATTGAGCCAAGGTGACGATACCCCCAGTCGCTCTGGACATATCACCATGAATCCGGTGGTGCATATGGGCGTACCTTCACTAGTTCTTTTGATGGTCATTGGTATCGCTTGGGGGCAAATGCCGGTGAATCCCTCGCGCTTTAAATCGCGCCAGTGGGGAGATTTTTTAGTTTCGATCGCTGGACCGTTAACTAACTTAGCCCTAACTGCACTATTTGTGATTGGCTTAAAATCAAATATTTCGTTTCTGAGTACAACATTCCTGACTTATGGAGCAATTATTAATGCCAGTCTGTTCTTGCTAAATATGATTCCAATCCCGCCGTTAGATGGATTCAATGTCTTTAGTAAGTTCTTCCCAAATTTACAGTTCCTCAATAGTTCGTCTGGACAACAATATGCTTCAGGTCTACTGATGCTGCTGTTTATTTTGGGTGGCCAGTTTCTGACGGCTGGTGCTTTTATAATTGTGCGCTGGATGATGGGATTCTTTGGTGGATTTATGAGCGTTTAAGATTTTGGACGACCTTTGGATAAAAATACCGCCCCAATAACAAAAAGCAGGAAGAAAAGATAGCTGCCTGCTATCGCCCATTCCTGCCAAGTTTCTTGACTACTGGAAATCTGGTTGAAATCCATTAAGAAAACATCCAAAAAAATTAAGCTTCTACTTCTTCCACAACTGCTTTAGGCGGATCCATTTTGATAGTCAAGTAGCGAATCACTTCTTCGCTCAAGCGCATCGCTCTTTCTACTACCGCCACTTCTTTACCGGCGCTGATATAGTTTACCTGTACATAATAACCATCACGGTTCTTCTTAATCGGGTAAGCCAAACGCTTTTTGCCTTTGGTTTGAATTTCAATTTCGCTAGCGCCATTGGCTTCTAGCAACTGCTTATATTTTTCCACTGCACCAGTCAACTGTTCCTCGTTCAAATCGGGGCGCAGAATGTACATCAATTCGTAATTATTGCTCACAGGTATCTCCTTTTGGGCTAGACGGCTTCTGGTTCGCAGAAGCAAGGATCTCTCACTATATCAGAGATAGGCCGATTTCCCTAAATATTATCGACCCACAAATGGGTGTTCTTAGAAAGTTCTTTGATTTCGGCATATTTTCCCTGAGCAGTGATCACCATACTGTAGATGGATACTAAGCCGATCGCCACCGAAGCTAAAATCAATAATATTAGGCCAGCCTGACCAATCACTGGGATCGGCATGAGCAGAGTACCAAACACAATTCTACAGAGGGAGAGCGCCGCTCCCAACAGCATGGCCTGCAACACATTAAAGCGAATCAGTCGAGAAATTTTGCGATTTTTCAAAACAAAAAAATACAAAGCAATCACGATCGCCAAAGGGCTAATACTATAAGCAAGTTGTAAAAACGGCGGAATACTCACAGGGAATTGACCTAGTACACTCAGCAGAGGCAGCAAGTAGGCCAAGCAGCCATAAGCCCGATCGGCTACGGTAAAGCTATTACTCCAGCTCATAAACTCCTTCCATATTTGATTAGTATTTTTGGTGTTCAATATTCCCAGAGGCAAATGAATATCCCCAGAAACTATCTATCAATTGTATCGGGGTATTTTGATCCAGATCGGCTTTCTCACCCAAACTGCATGTTAACATTTAGGGAAATCTGCTTCTCACAGCTTAATGTATTATTTTTTCAGTTCAATTTGATCGCTATCCTCTCAAGCTTCTTACTGTGGCCGCAGTAAATAAGAGTTTGAGCTAGTTTGGCTGAGATTTGAACATGGTGTTAGCTATGGTCAGCGGTTACATATTAATTGGGGTGGTCTTGTTCTTGGGCGGCATCATTGCGGTGTCTGGCGACCGCATAGGCAGCAAAGTTGGAAAAGCTCGCCTCACCCTTTTTAAACTCCGTCCCCGCCAAACTGCCACTCTGGTCACTGTTGCTGCTGGAACTTTACTATCCGCTTCGGTACTCACGATCTTATTTGCTTCTAGTGAACAACTGCGTACTGGCATTTTCGATTTACAGCGGCTGCAAAACAAACTGCGTAATACCAGTGCCGAACTAGCTCAGGCCATCAGCCAAAAGAATAACTTCCAACGCGATCTAGAGACTCTGCGCATCGAGCAGTCCGAAGCTAAAGATGCGCTTTCGGGGGTGAATCAGTCGGTGCGAGATGAACTTACTAAGAGATTGACTACTGCTCAGCAGCTCACCAATCTTCGCCAACAGCTCGAAGCCGTGGGCACTGAAAAAAACAAGCTAAAAAAAGAAGTGGGTGAAACCACCCGCAAAATCGAGGATTTCAGCACCCAACAAGGAGTGCTGAAAAAACAAAAATCTGCTCTGATAAGAGAGATTGATCGAACAACTGCTAAGTTAAACAAGTTAATAGAACAAGGAATCAACCTAGATTCGATTACAGAGAATCCGACCAATCCCAATTTGCCCACTGATGTCAAACTGCAACAAAGCAAAGTCAAAGAATTCACTACTCAACTTCAAACCCAGACAGCCGACCTGCAAAAAATTGAGAGCCAGCGAAGACAGCTAGAACAAAAACTAGAGATGCGCAAAGCGCAGTTACAAGAAAAAGAGCGACAGTTCAATCAGTTAGATCAAGAACTTACCTTGGTGATTAACCAGCAGCAAGATTTTGATCGGCAGTTTAACCAGCTCGAAAGCCAGCTCAAAGACCGTCAAAGACGCATGGCTTTTATTGACCAAAAAGTCAGTGAACTAGAGCGGGAATATCAAAATTTCCGCCAAGGCACCATTGTGATTCTGCGCAACCAAGTGATGGTTATCGATGTGGTGAGTGTCACTCCTCAGCGTTCTGCCCAGCAAATTGTATCTCAACTATTACAACAGGCTAATCAAACAGCTTTAGCAGCCATGAAACCTAATGGTGGTAATAAAAATCAGCAAATTGTGCAGATGAGTAATTACCAAAAACAGCAAATCATCGAACAAATCAAAGATGGCAAACAATATGTAGTGCGTTTTGTGTCAGCCGGTAACTATGTGACCGAAGACAAAAATGTTGAACTGTTTGCCGATACGGCTCTCAATCAAAAAGTGTTCCAAAAAGGCGAAATCCTCTCTTCTAACTCGGCTGATCCCACCACCATGAATGATCAACAACTCCGTCAACAGGTGGAACTGTTGCTCTCTTCTTGTCAGTTTCGCGCGCGTCGGGGTGGCATTTTAAGTGACTCGATCGAGATAGGCGCTAATGGCGATACCAGTGGACAGTTGTTGTTTCTAGAGCAAATCAGAGCTTATAACCAGCCGATCAATATTAAGGCGGTAGCTGCTAATGATATTAAAACGGCTGGCCCAGTAAAGATTAAACTTCAGGCTTTGCAAGGGGGTAAAGTGATTTTTGAATAGTAACCATTTACTCCATTTTTTAAAATAGCCAAATCTAATGATTTCTCAAGCAGGGTTTCGGAATTATTTTAAATACTCCTTGGTTAAAGGTTATTTACTGTACTAAACTTTTATTTACATTTCTCTGAATCTAATATAGTAAATGATTACATTTGCTTAATGAGAATTAACCGACTCTTGAAGATCTTTTAAGATACTCTAGGGAGGTCGTTAGGCTTTGAATTTGGAGCTGTTAATGAAAATCTATGATTGCTATATATCCGGGCAGCTTCGACCCCATTACCTTGGGGCACTTAGACATTATCGAGCGAGGCTGCGGGCTGTTCGACCAAGTAATTGTTGCCGTGTTGCGGAATCCGGGTAAAACCCCTTTATTTACCGTCGAACAACGGCTGCACCAAATTGAAGTAGCCACCAACCATTTACCCAATGTTCGCATCGATAGCTTTGATGGTCTGACTGTCGATTACGCCAGAAAAATTGGTGCAAGCTGCCTACTGCGTGGACTACGGGTATTGTCAGATTTTGAAAAAGAGTTACAGATGTGCCACACCAATAAAACTCTGGCCGTAGATATTGAAACCATTTTCTTGGCGACTGCGGTAGAATATGCTTTTCTGAGCAGTAGCGTGGTCAAAGAAATCGCTCGGTTTGGTGGCTCTGTAGATCATCTTGTTCCTTCCCACATTTCACTGGAATTATCGAAATGCTTCAGTATAACTTCGACACCGAACTCTCTGCCGACGAAGACCTCGATCGTCCTATGAGAAACAAAAATAATTCACCGTCTTCAGCTAAGTCTCAATTGCCGAAGAATAAGGGTAACGCACCAGTAAGTCGCCCAGCTCCATCTCGTCCAGAGTATGCTGAACCAGAATCTAGAGTGGAAGTTAGGCCAGAAGCTAAACAGTCAGATGTGCGAGAACCACAGGTTGTGAAATTCTTGATAGAGTTGGATCGTCTAGAAGAACTATTACTCAAAAGCCCCCGCGTGCCTTTGACTGGCAAAGCGATGGTGGCAGAAGATGACATCATTGAACATTTAGATGTAATCCGTGCGCGGGTGCCTGCAACGATCGATGCCGCTCAATCGATAGTCAACCAACAAGACTTGATCTTGATTGCTGCCGAGCAACAGGCTAATCAGCAGATTACTGCGGCACAG
>JANOXZ010000605.1:0-3773 GCA_031418695.1 Synechococcales cyanobacterium VAR_35_metabat_10 | reverse complement strand
AAAGTTTTCCTTGGGGTTGGCAACTTTGGCGTTAAAGATTTGGCCATTTTCACTGATGAAGAAGGCAGCGGCGAGATACTTATGGTTCTTGAACCGGTTCCATTCGCCGGTTTCTAGGTTGCCTTCGTACCAGCGGCTGATATCTTGGCCCAGCCGATCGTTGATTTCCCAGCGGCCAGTGTCTTCAATGAACTGGACGTTGCTTTCAACGAGGGCGGGATGGATGGCGCTGCCTTCGATACATTCGCCTGTAATCTTTTCCACCCAAGCTTCAGCACCACCAGCTAATTCAAAGGATTCCTTAAACTGCTGCTGTTTTTGGTTCTGGGTGAGCTGGGGGAAATCTGGGAACAATATATTAGGCTTATGAATATTGTCATTTAAGTTAATAGAAATAGTGTTGTAAGTCATGGCTCTCTCTTCCTGTTTTGGTGAGAGCCGCTTTTTTACTGAGGTTTAAGGGTTCGAGGTGATCTCTGTGGCCGAGGGCGGTCAGGGAGATAGATTGCATTATTACGGGGGTTCGAGGGGTCGATCGCTTCGCTTGCGCCAAGGGCGATCGAGGGATAACGGCGGGATCTTCGTGACCAGGGTGATCATGAGGATCGGCGGCATTATCTTGGGGTTTGGTGATCGATGGGGGTAATGCGACGATCTCGATGGCCAAGGGTGGTCATGAGGATCGACGGCATTACCCCGGCACGATCTGAAGTCGATCATGGGGAATAACGCAGTACTTTGGCCGCTTAAACTCTCAGGTTTAAGCGGCTGTATGGTTTACTTTGGCGGATGCGATGCTTGTTGATTTCACGGGTCTATGTGGGGATAGACCGCTCAATTCATTAGGGGTAGGTGCTGGTTAAATTTATGGTCAGCCTCGAAAGGCCGATGTCAGATAACACAGTCAGTACGAGAAAACCATGATCTTTTGGGAAAAGTCACAGAAATTCCTTGGGGTACTGTACGGTCATGACAAATTAGGGTAAGATAGGGACATATTTGTGTTGCCCGTAGCTCTCCCAGCTTTTTTAAATTCAGGGGTGTCTCAATTCCCCGAAAGTCAAAAAAACTTAAATGTTTTCCAACGCCGTTTGATTGAATAAATCGAGCGGTGTTGTTTGTGAGCGTACCTTGATTTCTCTAGTCTATAATTTCTACTCCAGGGGAAGCTCTCGGTTGTTTCCCGGATCTGGCTTGATCCAGTGAATTCGATTTTATTTCATATTTCAAAAATAAATGTTCCCGACATTTTACCATCGTTTGCTGTGTAGCTAGGTTGAAATTAGAAATCATAATTTGCTCTTTTACTGTTAGCTCTCGTTAATTGATTTCTGTTGCAAGCCAAAATATTCCAGGGCGATCGCGTAGGTTTGCTCCAGATATCCATGGCGAACGACGACATCCAAATGTGTTTCGTTCTTCAAGTGACTGCGATTTTTTACGGCAAAACCACAACGTAACCTCAATTGTTCATAGAGAAGATTCCATGCCTTTTGCTGGTCGATAATCTCTTTTTGGCAGTAGAGATTTACCGCATGAAGCAGTGCGCGACGGGTTGCTAGCACTGGAGTTTTCATTGAGGCAGGTGGGAGGACGGCACTCTCTAATTGCTGTATAGCGTTGACGCTCCTTTGTTTTATTTCTTGTACATCCTTTGCTACCGACTTGATCTGCTGCTCTTGGTCTACGAGTTGCTGGGCTTGGGCGAGGATTATTTCAGCCTGTGATTTCGGTGGGGCAGCTTGCTGGGTTTCGGCCTCTCTAGTTTTGATGGCAAAGTACATTTGGGCTTGGGCAATTTCAACTTTGCGAGGGTCGCCGTTCATGGCGATTAGGTAGCAAGCATGTCGAGATAGTCTGCAATCATCTCCGGTACTGCCTTTTCCTTTTCCATTTGCCGACCCCGGCAAATCTAAAAAATGGCTTTTACTGGAGGCCAGAGCAATTTCACAAGCTACTTTAGCTCGATCGATAGCATCAGTAAATCTTCGCCACTGTTTATATCCCAGTAGTGGCATCAACTCTCTGGCTAGCCAGTATTCCTTATCCCCATCAAGATGAAGGATTTCGTTAAATGGAATGATTTTATTAGTCATTTTTTACCTCTTGTGCGGTACTTGGTCTTCTCCAATTTAGGCGCTGATTTACATTGATGGCACTGCACCAATTAATTATTAGTTGCCGTAAGCCAACTTGTTTGGTTAGTAGTGATGCTGGTACTTTAGCCGCATTGATACTGTTTTGCTGGATAGCATTAAGTTTCTGCTCTGCTTTGGCTAATTGTTGTTCCTGCTCTATTAGCCGCTGTTCACAAGCGAGAAGTAACTCGGCTATCCGCTCATTAATATTGACTTCTGTACCTTGTGAAATGTCAAAGCAGAGAGCCTGAGCCTTACTGAGTAACTTTTCGGCTGGGGTTAGCTGGGCATTTTGTGCTACCTGGAATTCCGGCAGCACTTTTTCGTTATCTTTCATGGCGTATCTCCAAGTGGGGGATTCGTATCGCCTTGAATGCCTTGATATCTTTGAGTTCTTTGATTTAGATAGGGCGTGAAGTTTTATCTAAGATTTCTTCGGGCGGAATCCATACAAGGACATCTCCTACTGGAACTCTGTATGCGTCACATATCTTGCTTATAACGTTACTAGATGGTAGTTGACTGGGATTGTTGTACAAATCATAGGCTGTTCTTTGTGCGATCCCTACATCTTTACGAAAACGATAAACGCTGATTTCTCTGCTATCTACCAACTCTTTTATTTTATTATTCACGGGCATTGAGTGAACTCGTTATTACTTATGATATTGCTAACAAGCTAATAGTTACTAGTTAATTAGTAACACTAATGAATATTGCTCTACCTCATAAGATAAAACTATTACTACATTATTGACAATGGTATTAGCTAGCTGATACTATGTGTACATGGTTATTGAACTGCAACAGATGCCATAGGCAATCAAAGCAGGCCACAAATACCAAGTAAGTACCTGGAAAACTGAATGACCCAGCCTCCCTAATATTGGTTGATCGGCTTAGGCAAAAAACATATAGATATAACAAAGCGATCGACTTAACTTTTGCGGGCTATTCGATCGCTTTGCTTCCACAACACACTAAAAAGCATGGAGCAATCCCTATCATGACACAAACGCTAAACATCGCCAACCACCACGGCTCCACCCTCACCAGAGAAGAAACCGAGTGGCCAGCGTTCAACGATCGACAGGAGTACTGCGGCCAAATTTACCGCATCAGCGCCTGGGCAGTACCCGAGAAAGTCCACGAATCCCTAGGACTCCCAAGCCACATCGATCTTTACCTAACCACCGGGGGACATTGGGCACCAACCTTTGAGATCGCCGAACATTACCTATCGCACACCGAACCACCGACAGAATTCCTGGTCAAAGGAGCAAGCCTGAGCCTCTTCGTCCCCGGCGACTGGGCAGACGACAACGGCAGCCCCAACATCTACGCCGATTACCGAGTCTACCAGCGCTCTCCGGGCTTCTGGGATGCCGAAGAAATCGAAGAGGCTCCACTGGTATTAGTGGGTGCTGAGTATTTCTAGGGAAGGTCAGGGGGTGAACGATTGCCCCCTGATTCTTTGTATGTATAGGTTTCAAGGATTTTAAGGAGATGGCTATGATATTCGGTGAAACAGTTAGATGTAGCGACCCACAATACTAATCGCTCGGGACCACAATCATCGCAATTTTGGGACCAGATTAAATGCAACCATCCGGTGGTCTGAGACCGAATTAAATA
>JANOXZ010000604.1:0-2391 GCA_031418695.1 Synechococcales cyanobacterium VAR_35_metabat_10 | reverse complement strand
GCCAGCTTTAATTATGTGTTGCAATCTTGGGGCCGAATGCCAGATGGCACTTGGGGAGCAGCAGAACTCTCGTTAGATGCTGGGGGATTGCCCCGCGCACCGATCAAAACAATGTTATTGGTAGGCTTTTTTTTGCTGCTGCTCCAAGCAATTTCCCAGGCTATCAAATACTTAGCGGTGGTTAAAGGTTATACCCAAGTGGCTGAGCAGTTGCTGGCCGAAGCGGAAAATCTTCCATTAGAGTAACAATTATTTTTTAGAGTTTATTTATGGAATTTACATGGTTTGTCATCGACTCAGAATGGTTGGCGATCGCCATGTTTCTGGGGTTTTTCGTCTTTTTAATGAGTGGTTATCCGGTAGCTTTTTCCTTTGCCGGGACGGCGATTGTCTTTGGCTTTATTGGTTGGTTAATGGATGGCTTTGACCCCAGTAGATTGTTGCTGTTGCCCAACAACTGGTTTGGCACCATGTCTAACTTCACACTGTTGGCCATTCCCTTTTTTATCTTTTTGGGATCGATTCTTGAAAAATCGGGGTTGGCCGAAGAACTACTAGAGACGATCGGGATTGTGCTGGGTTCATTGCGGGGTGGCATGGCTTTAGCGGTGATTTTGGTGGGCACCCTGCTGGCTGCTACCACTGGGGTAGTTGCCGCCACCGTCATTATTATGGGGATGATTTCTCTACCCGTGATGCTGCGGTATGGCTACGATAAACAGTTTGCTACGGGGGTAATTGTGGCCTCTGGGACGCTGGCACAGTTGATTCCACCTAGTTTGGTGTTGTTAGTGCTTAGCGATCAAATAGGGGTGTCGGTGGGAGATCTATTTTTGGGGGCATTAATTCCGGGTCTGATGCTCTCGGGTTTTTATATAGTTTATGCGTTAGTGTTAGCTTACTTCCGACCGGAAATTGCACCAGCACTACCTGTGGCCGATCGACAGCTAACCGGGATGGCTCTGGTTCGCAAAGTTATTAAAGCCGTCGTTCCGCCATTAATTTTAGTGTTGGCCGTACTGGGCAGTATTTTCTTTGGTTTGGCGACTCCTACTGAGGCTGGAGCAGTGGGAGCGGTTGGCTCTTGTTTGTTGGCTGCGCTCAATCGCAAGCTAAATTGGGAATTGATTCGATCGGCTGGTCACGCCACAGCGGTAGTGTCATCGGTGGTGATGACTATTTTGATCTGTTCTTCTTTTTTCTCTTTGGTTTTTGATGCTTTAGGTGGCAAAGAGCTAATTACCGATCTGTTGGTTAATTTACCCGGTGGTAAATGGGCTTTTTTGGTGGTCAGTAATTTAGTGATCTTTTTTCTGGGGGTTTTTCTAGAATTTATTGAAATCTGCTTTATTGCAATGCCGCTCTTGGTGCCTGCGGCACAGCTCTTAGGTATTGATATGGTGTGGTTTGGAGTAGTGATGGCTGTGAACCTACAAACCGCTTTTATTTCGCCCCCAGTCGGTTTTTCTTTGTTCTATCTCCAGAGCGTCGCCCCACCAGAAGTCAGTACCAAAGATATCCATCAAGGGGCTTTGCCGTTTATAGCCATACAATTTTTAATGCTATTAATTGTGATTGCTTTTCCTCAAACAGTGCGGTGGTTGGTAGATATCGCTAGCCCAGTAGCTCTATAGCTTAAGTTTGCTGTAGCTGTGGCGGGCAAAGCTGCCTTCGTTAATATTGTGCCAAGCATAAACCCGATCGCGGAAAGCTTTCCAGTCTCTAAAGATATTTTCAAAGTCTTTGTCTTTGGCGGCAAATTCTTCATACAGCTCAAAAGAAGCTTTTTCAGCGGCAGCTAAAATTTCTTCGCTATAGGGTCGTAGTAAAGTCCCGGTTTTAATTAGTCTGGCTAGAGCTTCGTTGTTGCGGGCATCATAGCGCATCTGCATAGTTAGGTTAGCTTCATAGGTTGCCGCTTGAATAGCGGCCTGATACTCGGGGGGCAGCTTTTGCCATTCATTGAGATTAATCTGTAGCTCTAAGGTTGGCCCTGGCTCCCACCAGCCGGGATAGTAATAATATTTGGCGACTTTGTGCAGACCCAGTTTTTCGTCATCGTAAGGACCAACCCACTCGGCGGCATCGATCGCCCCGGTTTGTAAAGCCTGAAAAATTTCGCCACCGGGCAGAGTTTGCACTGTTACTCCCAATTTGCTCATTACCTGACCACCCAAACCAGGAATCCGCATTTTTAATCCTTGCAGGTCATTGAGAGTAGCAATTTCTTTGCGAAACCAGCCACCCATTTGAGCGCCAGTGTTGCCTGCCGGAAACTGAATCACGTTAAATTTACGGGCATACATAGCCTGCAATTTTTTTAAACCACCACCTTCATAAAGCCAAGCATTTTGCTGTTGGGCATTTAAACCAAAGGGCACTGCTGTCCCA
>JANOXZ010000603.1:0-2376 GCA_031418695.1 Synechococcales cyanobacterium VAR_35_metabat_10 | reverse complement strand
CCTACCACCCAAGTTGCAACTGCCCCCACCGATATCCCCACGCCTTATCAACCAAACGATCCAATTATCACCAGTGGCGTGGGTACTCCTTCTGCCGGTCTACCAACTCCTAGCACAACTCTGGGTGGCATAGGCGCTGGTGGTTTAAATTCTCAAGTGGGGGGTAATCCGCTCGGTCAAAATTCCAACCCCAATTTGGGTGGGGCGAGCACTGCTATTCCTAAAAACGGTAGTATCGGCAGTGGTAACCCAATAGCCACAAATCCCAATACCCGCTACCCTTTCAATAGTAGTATAAACCAACAAACAGGCTTACCAAATCAATCTGATAGCAACAATCCTGCCTCCGCCAAAGCACAAGCTATTGCCGCAGCCAAAGCTCAGCAGGCTCAAGCTCTAGCTGCCGCAAATGCTAACAAACCCAGAAAAGGCCCATCAGATGGTAGCAGTTCGGCGTTACCCTCACGCAGCTTACCTCAGAGCAATGTTGGTGATATTGCTGATGGTTATGACCCACGCCTCAAGCCACTAACTGATGATACTCCTGAGAAAAAAGTTTCCCGATCTCGGACACGTCAAAAGCCTTTACTAGAGAACTCTGAACCCAGTAGCGATTTTCCCAACAGCACAATAATTGGTCAAGGCAACGATTTAGGTGGTGGCGGTTCTGGCCTGTTCAACACCCCTGTTGCTATCCCTAAAGTTGATAGCGCCAAAAATCTAGAAGTACCCACCAGCCCATCAGAATCGGTACAAGCTAAAGGCTTACAAGGCTATTTCCAAGGACGTTGGCGTGCAGACCCCAACTTTGATGGCAGCTTACAGTACAAAGTGAATGTTGGTAGAAATGGCAAAGTCGTCTCCTTAGAAGGCGTAGATGAAAGATCGCGGGTTTACCTCAATAAAACTAGCTTCCTCAAGCCGGGCGAAGCAGTCTCTAAAAATGCTCAACAAGATCAAAAGGTTTGGTTGATTCTCAATTCGACTGGTGATGTGCAAACCTTAGCTGACGGTGAATAGCAATCACTAAGAGCAAATGTTTACTGAGTAGAGTCAGCGTGACAGTTTGCCCTCATTAATCTAAAAAAATTGCCCCTTTGGTCACTAACATCTGTTGCTGCCCAAGGGGTATCCCTTTGCTGCCAGATAAAATACAGTTCGTGACGATCGATTCTTGCCAGCAGGTTTCGTTTAATGTACAGCGCTGCAAGTTGGCCTGGGTCAAGTTAGTGCGGGTGAAGTTGCCAAAAATAATATCGGCTCCCTGCAAATTACATTTTTGCAAGTTAGCCTCAGTAAAATTGGCGCGGATCATATTGGTGTTACTCAAATCCAATCCGTCCAAATCAGTACCTTGAAGTTGGGGAAACTTCATCCGCTCGGGCTGGGTAAAAAACTTCCCTAAACAGCGCAAATTTCCGGGGCTTGGTCTCAACTGGCACAATAGCTGGCTGTAGCGCTCTAAGCCATATTGACGCAAAATCATGACTTTTTGGGGAGACGATTGATCGCAAAAATCTTGGCAAAAAGTTAGCAGATTGATCGCAGAAAACGATGAAGGCAGCATGGTCGTAGTCTCTCCAATAAACCATAGGTTAACTTATAACAGTTAAAGTAGGCCAGTCTGGTGCCACAGGGTAAAATGAACCTACATATTTATTGGTGTCGGTCATGGCTAAACTTTACGAAATCCACCCCACCAATCCTCAGGCCAGAAGCATTGAAGAAATCGCCAAAAAGCTGCGGGGTGGCGCAGTGGCTTTGTATCCAACCGATACCTCCTATGCGATCGGCTGTGACCTGCAATCGAAAAGTGCGATCGAACGAGTCAGACAGATCAAGCAGTTTGCCAATAACAAGCCCCTAACTTTTTTATGTTCTTCTTTGTCTGATATTGCTACCTATGCGATCGTCCGGGATGAAGCCTATCGGTTGATGAAGCATTTTGTCCCAGGGCCTTACACTTTTATCTTGCCCGCCACCAAGCTAGTGCCCAAGATTATCCAAGACCCCAAACGTAAAAGCACCGGCATTAGGGTGCCCGACAACTCTGTCTGTCAGGCATTAATGGCCGAATTGGGAAATCCCCTGATTTCGACCTCTGCCCACCTGAATATAGAAGATGAAGAGGTGGACGGTGACAGAGAGCAGTTCATTGGCCAGCTCCATTTCGTCGGTCTCTGAAAACAGCCCCTCCTGCTGGCCGTATTCGCCGGACCACTCACCCTGGCCGAATTCAAATTGTTCCGATTCGAAGTTCGGCATTTCCTGGCCAAACTCCCCATGAGGATCGCCAGGTGAGCCTCTTCAAAAGAGGTGACGTCTGGTATTACGACTTCTGGTTCCAAAGCCGTCGATACTCCGGCTCGACGCGAC
>JANOXZ010000602.1:0-1512 GCA_031418695.1 Synechococcales cyanobacterium VAR_35_metabat_10 | reverse complement strand
CGATCGAATACCAACTGCTTCAGTGCAACGGGAATATATTCGCTAGACATAGGTTACGGGTTGGATGCCAAGGGTTTCCATTAGGTCTAGTAATGGTGTTTGTCGGATTTGTGCAAGGTTGGCCAAAGCTTCGAGACGTTGGGCACCGATTTGTTCTACTTGTTCGCTGAGTTGAGTTAGGGTTTGGTGTTCCGCTTCGGTTAAGGCTGTGGTATCTCGTTTTTGTTGGAGCGATCGATATTGATTATGCAGGTCGCTTGGGATGCCTTGGTTAATTTGCTGTATCAATTGGGATTCTACTTCTGGCAGGACAGGGGCTTTGCGGCTGTCACGTAAAACAACGACCTGATGAAGTAGTTGATCAAGGTCGGTTTCGTTGAGCTGATGAGCGGCTTTAATGAGTTCTTCGAGGCTCATGATGTGTGAGGAGATAATGGTTATATCTGAACCTCATTGTAGCTTACGCAAGATTATCCATTCAGATCGTTGCGATCAATCCCCCAAATCACAACCACCCCAACTCCGAAAAAGGCCAAGCCCTCTGCGATTCCCTGACCTTCTCGTGCCCCTGGTGTGCAACATCAACGATCGATCTCTCCAATTCCCTTGAATCACTGACCCCCATAGAATTTAGCACCAGCCTCTCAATATCTCCGCGCTGCCCTCTCCCTACGGAAACCAAAGAATTCCTAGCACAGCAATGAGAATTCATAGAGGCCGCAGCTTGCTGGACTTTGACGGCTAACAGCGTGGCTTCGATGTCCCAGAGGGAAAGCTTGGCTACACGGGCAAGTTCTGAAATCATAAGCTGCACCTGGTGCTCTCTGAATTTCTGGGCATCTTCGATCGCTTCCAGAATATTGGCATGAAGGTTCGATGGCGATCGGAGGAGTTGTTGGTTGATGAAGATGTTCTTGAGTGATCGATCGAGCCGCAACACCACTTTCACTTGCAAGCGATCGGAGACTCCGATCACTGGTGGAGCATTGGTGATGAAAGGAGGCAGGGTATAGAGGAAATCGAGTAGTGGCTGTGGTGCCATGGGCGCTGTTGAAGTATGCCCTTAATTCTAAGCTGCTTACTGGGTAATGTTTTCAGACTCCGCCAAAAATATTAAGTCAGTGGCTGCGTCGTCTAACAACAGAAACCATCTTCATATTCAGAAGAATTTGTACAGTATGACGAAAAACACATTTAATAGTGATAAAGATCACAATGTAAATGTGTAAGATACTTGTTTGAAATTGAGAGCAGTGAATGTAATATCAAATTCAGCCAAAATCCTAGAACTTATATCTCTGTTTGGTATAGAGGTTAGCAAAACATGTTTTTGTGCGGCAACTATCTAAAGTAAATCATCTATTTATTATTTATATCTAAGAATAGTGTGGTAGAGTATTATTCCTTACTTGTAAAATCCTTGATTCTAGTGATAATGAATATACTGCTGCTTTCAATTTATTCGATTTGCTTTGTGTGAATCGGATGTAATTTTGCGTATTGCTACCTAAA
>JANOXZ010000601.1:0-3153 GCA_031418695.1 Synechococcales cyanobacterium VAR_35_metabat_10 | reverse complement strand
CAAACCGTGGATCGGAGTTGAGTTGGTCGATGCCAATGATCGATCGGGCTTGCTGATTGGCCTGTAAATTAACTGGGTTCGCCAAAATCGCTTGGGGTCGAAAACAACCACTATATTCGTGAGCAATCATAGGGGCAGACTGAGATTGTAGTCCTGGTAAAATCGGCTCAATGATTGGATTAATACCTAAAAAGTCTATTTGCGCAGCAGCAAGTGGCGCACGCAGAAAATTTTCGTCGTTCACGATAAGTTATTTAGGGTGTTTTAAAGAGTATTTTTAAACTGCAATGATCAAATCACTGCAACTGGCATACAGAGTTATTACTCCTCTGTATTTCAGGAGATCTGAATGATGCTGAAATCAAGCTGTTTGGTGAGCCGCGTCACTCACTGAGCCTTTAGTTTAACGGCTCTTTCTCAACATCAGTAGCGCCAATATGCCGATTCTTGCTGGATTCCAGTATTGCCAAAACATCCACCAACATACAGACAAAAATACAGAGAAAAACACAGGATTGGTAAAAAAGGATGAACATTGCTAGCTCACTGGCAACCGAAATGCTAACATTTTGCCAATCTTTCAATCTTCAGCTTCTGAAGCGGCAGCCATGACCTACTTACTCCTAATGATTCCGGGAATGCTTTTGATGGCTTGGGCACAGTGGCATGTCAAAGGAACTTACTATAAATACGCTGAAGTTGCTTCGAGTTTGGGTATGACCGGTGCCGAAGTTGCTCAGTCTATTCTGCAAAACATGGGAGTGAATGATGTCATCGTTGAACCTGTGCCTGGTGAATTGAGCGATCATTACGATCCCTCCGCTAGAGCGGTACGGTTATCAGAAGGCGTATATGGTTCTACTTCGCTTTCGGCGGCAGCGATCGCGGCTCATGAATGTGGCCATGTACTGCAAGACGTAAATCATTATTTTCCGATGAATATTCGGGCCTCGTTGGTGCCTTTTGCCAACTTTGGTTCGCAGTTTAGCACCATGATTGTGATGCTGGGTGTGGGGCTAGTTTCTTCGGGGGCTGCCTTAGGTAACGTGGTGGTAAATGTCGGCATTGCCCTATTTCTGGCGGCGGTGCTGTTCCATGTGGTGACGCTGCCTGTCGAATTTGATGCCTCTCGGCGGGCGCTGAAGATCATTAATGATTTGGGGATTTTACAGGGAGATGAAAACAAGGCAGCCAAAAGAGTTTTAAGTGCGGCCGCCTTTACATACGTTGCCACCACCATTTACTACGTGCTACAGCTTATTCAGCTTTTAATGATGCGCCGTCGTAATGCCAATTATTAGGCCAATTACTAAGTTGGAATTTCTAAATATTCGTGGGTAGAAAATGCTTAGCCTCAGATTTTGGGCGATTTATCGCATATCTGGGGCTAGCATCTATATCTAAATCTCAGTGCCGTTGTGGCACGTTGGAGTTCGATTCTGGAGATGCACCGCAGGCAATAATAGCAGAGATTAGGATTGAAGGATGTGAGAATGAGCAGGATTTCCTCAACTCAAAACTAGCTTGGAAACTTGATTCTGTTTGAGAAAAAACATATTTTGAAAATTATCCAACTTCGAGTATAATCAGGAGTTTGGTCAAGACAACAGTTCAGTTAAGGAAATTATATGTCCCGATATAGAGGACCCAGACTCAGGATTGTGCGGCGGTTAGGAGACTTGCCTGGGTTAACAAGGAAAAGTCCCCGCCGCGCCTACGCACCTGGGCAACATGGGCAGAACCGTAAAAAAAGCTCGGAATACGCTGTCCGCCTAGAAGAGAAGCAAAAGCTGCGTCTCAACTACGGAGTTACCGAGAAGCAAATGCTGCGCTATGTGCGCAAAGCTCGCCGCGCCAGTGGTTCTACTGGTTTGGTGCTGCTGCAACTGCTCGAAATGCGCTTAGATAACACTGTTTTCCGGATGGGGATGGCTCCGACCATTCCGGCTGCTCGCCAGTTGGTCAACCATGGCCACATCACTGTGAACGGCAAACCCGTAGACATCGCTAGCTATCAGTGTCGTGCTGGTGAAGTAATCACCATCCGTGAAAAAGCTGGCACCAAGCAACTGGTGGAAAATAACCTTCAGTATCCTGGACTAGCCAACTTACCTAGCCACTTAGAGTTCGATAAAAAGACTTTAATTGGTAAGGTCAATGGCGTTGTAGAGCGGGAATGGATCGCTTTACAAGTCAATGAATTGTTAATCGTCGAGTTCTACTCGCGTCAAGCTTAGAGTTTTACTCACATCAGGCTTAAAAATTCATCTTTTTTACATGGCAACATGTACAATATCCCTCGCTGGCTCAGCGGGGGATTTTTTTTGATGCTCGACTTGATTTTTCAGCCTTTGCAGTATCAGTTTATGCAGCGGGCGATCGAAATTGGCCTTTTAGTAGGCATCCTTTGTCCGGTGGTGGGTACCTACTTGATTGTGCAGCGGATGGCTTTGTTGGGGGATGTGATTGCCCATTGTGTGTTGCCCGGTCTGTCGGTCTCTTACTTTCTGCGGATTGATTTGTTGATTGGCGCTTTTATTTCAGGAATTTTGGGATCTTTTTTGATTAGCGGTATCCGTGCTCAGACTCGCATCAAAGCTGATTCGGCAATGGCGCTGACTTTTTCGACTTTTTTTGCGTTAGGCGTGACTTTAATTAGTGTGTTGAAGAACCGTCGTCTGCTGGATGAATTTTTGTTTGGAGATATTCTGAGTATTACTGATACAGACTTGTTGCGAACTGGGATTATTACTGGGGGGATTTTACTCGCAGTATGTATTTTTTACAAAGAGCTGCTATTCTATATGTTTGATCGCACTGCCGCCCAGGCCAGTGGTTTGCCAGTAAATGCCATTCAATTTGCTTTTATGGCATCTGTGACTTTAACAATTATTGCCAGCATGAATGCTGTGGGGGTAATTTTAGCCATTGCAATGTTAATTGGGCCAGCTCTAACTGCTTACTTATTGGTCAAAGAACTGTATCAAATCATGCTGTTAGGTGCCGGAATCGGGGTATTTTCTACTACCCTAGGGATTTATTTCAGCTACTATCAAAATTTGCCATCTGGTCCAGCCATTGTATTAGTGACTTCGGCAATATTCTTGACAGTACTAATGTTCGATCCGACTTCTGGCCTGGTTTTTCAGACCA
>JANOXZ010000600.1:0-8500 GCA_031418695.1 Synechococcales cyanobacterium VAR_35_metabat_10 | reverse complement strand
CGAGCAGCTAACTGGCACAGCCAGCTTAGACGACAATAATTGGACTCCACGAGAAACCACTCCTCAGCATCCTTGTCATCCTTCAGGGACTTCAGCTACTGCTGGGATAGCAACCACTTTATTAGCTAGTTTTTATGGTGAAAAACCCGTCGGCGGATTTACGGTGAGTGCTGATGTTAACCGCAATAGTGCCAGACTTGCCGGTGCTTTAGTCGATACCAATGGTGATGGCAAAACCGATGTAAACGGTGTTGCTTTAGAAGAAGTTAGCCGCACTTACACCAGTTTCAGTCAAGCGCGGGAAGAAACTCGTCTCAGTCGTATTTATGCTGGTGCTCACTTTCGCTTTGCTACGGAACGCGGTGTCCAGTTGGGTACCAAGGTTGCTAACTATGTGATTTCCAACAATCCTTTGCTCAAATCTAAGTGATTTTAATGTTTAGAATCCCCACCCTGTTGCGGATGGGGATTATTCGATCGATAAACTCTAAAAGCCAACCATTGATCTGAATTTGTCTTTTATTCTTTTGAAGGTGCGTGCAAACCGCATTCTTTTTGAGTGGCTTCTTCCCACCACCAACGACCTTCCCGCTCATGTTGGTTGGGTAGGGTCGATCGAGTACAAGGCTCACAACCAATACTCACAAAACCCCGCTCATGCAATGGGTTATAGGGCACTTCAAAAGCGCGAATATAGGCCCAGACTTCGGCAGAACTCCAAGCAGCCAAAGGATTGAATTTAATTAGGGGATGATCGGCAGTGCCAAAAGCACCATCGACTTGTACCACTGGAACTTCAGAGCGGGTGGAAGGGCTTTGATCTTTGCGTTGGCCAGTAATCCAAGCATCTAGAGTCCCCAAATGGCGACGGAGGGGAGCGACTTTGCGCACGCCACAGCATTCTTGGTGGCCGTCTTCATAGAAGCTAAATAGACCCTTAGCTTTAACGAGAGCTTCTACTGGAGCGGGTTCGGGATAAATTACATCGATCGAAATGCCGTAGTGTTTACGCACTGTGTCAATAAATTGATATGTCTCAGGATGCAGGCGACCGGTATCTAGGCTAAAGACTTTGACATTTTTGTTGATTTTATAGGCCATGTCAATCAGCACCACGTCTTCAGCGCCGCTGAAAGAAATAGCAATGCTATCATACTGGCTGAGAGCAGCGGTCAAAATTTTGCGGGGTTTGGCGGTGGCTAGCTCTTCATTGAGGCTGGGGATATCGATCGCGGTGGGCATAACTTGTCCTTGGTTGCTTTTCAGTTCAAATTTTATCATCACCATCGATTACTGAAAGACTCCATCCACAAGTATTTGGCCAGAATGTTAGAATTGGGCGACTTCTTTTTCCTGTCTTATGCACCGCACTGCGACTATTTCTAGCGAATCGACCTCGATAGAAAACACTATTTTTGTTGAGCAGACCCCGGCTCCGATTGTGATCATCACTTCTGCAGATACCGATCTGCAAGCCTTGGCGCAAGTGTGGGCGCAGATGCCAGCCGGATTTCCGGAAGTACGAGCATTAAATATTTTGGCAGTACAACAGCAAGTGGTGATTGACACCTACGCTGAAGAAGTCTTAGCTCAGGCCAAAGTAATTGTGATTCGGCTGTTGGGTGGGGTGGGGTATTGGTCTTATGGTCTAGAGGTAGTCAGGGAATTAGCAGAGAAGAATGGCATTGCCTTGATTTTGATTCCGGGCGATGACCAGCCAGATTTGTCTTTGTTAAGCCGATCGACCGTCCCCTTAGATGATGTCAACCAGCTTTGGCGTTACTGGATTGCTGGCGGTACCGAAAATTTGCGTCAATCTCTGTATTTTTTGGCGCAGCGCTATCTAGAAATGGACTGTGATTATCTGCCGCCCGCAGTGGTGCCCAAAGTGGGCATTGCACTGGTAAGACAGCATGATCAGAGCAACCAGCGACAAGTAGCGATCTTGTTTTATCGCGCTCATTATTTGGTGGGCAACATGGCAGCGGTGAATGCTATGTGTGATGCTGTAATCGATCGAAATCTCACCCCTGTCCCCATCTTTGTCTCTTCCCTGCGTGATCCAGAAGTCCAGGCTGCCTTATTGGAATATTGTCATTCTGGAGTTGACGTAATCCTCAACACCACCAGCTTTTCGTTAATTGCCCCTGCCCCCTTATATCCAGCAGTTCAGAAAGAACTAGATACCAACGAACTCTGGGCAAAGTTAGATCTGCCGATTTTACAAGTAATCACCAGCGGCGGCAGTTTCACCGATTGGCAGGAGTCTTTAATGGGTCTATCGCCCAGCGATAACGCTATGAATATCGCTCTGCCAGAAGTGGATGGTCGAATTATTAGTCGGGCAGTATCTTTCAAAGCACTGCAATCTCGGCATCCGGTCTTACAGACAGATGTGCTGGGTTATCAGCCGGTGGCCGATCGGATTCAATTTGTAGCTGACCTAGCGGCTAACTGGGTCAAACTGCGTCAGACTCCACCATCTGAGCAAAAGATCGCCCTGATATTGGCCAATTACCCCAACCGCGATGGTCGTTTAGCAAACGGTGTGGGTTTAGATACTCCCCAGAGCTGCGTAGAGATTCTAAAGGCGTTGCAAGCAGCGGGGTACATTACCACCGATTTACCTAGGGATGGTGATGAATTGATTCGGTGGTTGACCAAAGGGGTGACGAATGATCCAGAGGGTCGATCGATTCGGCCAGTTTTACAACAACTAGATTTATCAGCATATCTAGAGTTTTTCCAAGGTTTACCAGAGAAGATTCGATCGGCGATGAATCAACGTTGGGGCGAAGCGAATAGTGATCTGCCAGTACCCGGAATTCAGCTCGGCAATATTTTCATTGGAGTCCAACCCGTACGCGGCTATGACCGAGATCCCAATTTAAACTATCATGCCCCAGATTTAGAGCCAACCCATGATTATTTAGCGTTTTATGAATGGATCAGAAATAGTTTTGGTACACAAGCGATCGTCCATGTAGGCAAACATGGCAATTTAGAATGGCTCCCTGGTAAAAGCGTCGCCCTCTCGGCAGAATGCTATCCAGAAATTGCCTTGGGTGCAATGCCTCATTTTTATCCTTTTATAGTTAACGATCCTGGTGAAGGATCCCAGGCTAAACGGCGCTCTCAAGCAGTCATCCTCGATCACCTCACCCCACCCATGACCAGGGCAGAACTATATGGAGAAATGCAAAATCTCGAAAACCTGGTAGATGAATACTACGAAGCAATGAGTCTCAATCCAGGCAGAATGGTGGGATTACAGCAGAAAATCGTGGAACTATTAGCAAATAGCAATCTTAAAGAAGATTTTGGTATCACGGCTAACGAACTACAGCAGCGCTTTGGCGACACTGTATTAAATCATTTAGATCGATCGCTCTGCGAACTGAAAGAAGCCCAAATCCGTGATGGTTTGCACATTCTAGGCTGCTGTCCTGAAGGTGATCAATTACGAGATTTAATTATCTCGATCGCTCGTCATCCCCAAGCGGGCAGATTAGGATTGACCAAGGCGATCTCCCTAGATAACAACTACGATTTTGATCCCTTAACTACTGATCCTGCTCAGCCTCTCAGTGGGAGACAGCGTGCAGTAGGCCAAGCTATAGCTGATATTGAACTTCAGGCGACTAAATTGATTCAAGAATTATTGAATACTAAAAGTATCCCAAACTGTGGCGCAGCTACCCAAACAGAATTAGAGTGGATCGATCGATTCCTGATCCCCAGCCTCTATCAAACCAACCAAGAAATCATTAACCTAATGAATGGACTCAGCGGCGGCTATATACCCGCTGGCCCCTCTGGCGCACCCACCCGTGGCCGCCCAGAAGTGCTACCAACAGGTCGTAACTTCTATTCTGTCGATATCCGTGCCGTCCCCACCGAAAGCGCCTGGGATGTGGGACGCAGAGCAGCCGAAACCTTAGTGGAACGCTACACCCAAGAAAACGGCGAATATCCCAAGACCCTTGGACTATCCATTTGGGGCACAGCTACGATGCGCACTGGTGGCGATGATCTAGCAGAAGCATTGGCTTTACTAGGAGTCCGACCACTATGGGATGGGGCATCACGGCGAGTCGTAGATTTTGAAATTTTGCCGTTGGGGATTTTAGGTAGACCACGAGTTGATGTTACCCTGCGAGTTTCTGGTTTTTTCCGTGATGCTTTTCCTAATTTAATTGAATTGTTCGATCGAGCAGTAGTCGCTGTAGCCTCGCTAGATGAACCCGCAGAAATGAATCCCTTGGCCGACCAAGTCCAACAAGAAACCCAATCTGGACTAGCTGCTGGCCTGGAAATTTCGGCAGCATTGGATCGAGCTAGTTACCGGGTGTTTGGCTCGAAACCCGGAGCCTATGGTGCGGGTTTACAAGGTTTAATCGACAACCAAAATTGGGAAAGCGATCGAGATTTAGCCACTGCCTATATTAACTGGAGTAGCTACGCTTATCGGGGAGCCGGAGTGGGCACAGCCGCCCCAGAAGCTTTTCAGCAGCGCTTAGCCGGAATGCAGATTGTATTGCAAAACCAAGATAACCGTGAACATGACTTGCTAGATTCTGACGACTACTATCAATTTCAAGGCGGTCTAACAGCGGCAATTAAGACTATTAGTGGCAAAGTTCCCACGGTTTATTGCGGTGATAATTCTACTATGGCACAACCGAAGGTACGCACATTGAATGAAGAAATCGCTAAAGTCTATCGATCAAGAGTAGTTAACCCCAAATGGATCGATGGAGCGATGCGCCATGGTTACAAAGGTGCAGCCGAGATGGCCGCCACCATGGACTTTTTGTTTGCCTATGATGCTACTACAAATTGTGTGGCAGACCACATGTATGAAGGTGTAGCTGAGGCGTATTTGCTAGACCCTAAAGTCCAGGAATTTATGGAGCGCTGCAATCCTTGGGCAGCTAGAGATATAGCCGATCGATTACTGGAAGCTAATCAACGCGGCATGTGGTCTGGCGCTGAGAACAAGATGCTCGATCGACTGCAAGAAATCTCCCTGACCATGGAAGCAGAAGTGGAAGGCACATTGATCAACGAATCGTCTTAGATCTATTTATCTTGATGGAGAAATGTAACATTTATTAATTGATCTAATAATGGTTCACCAAAATCGATTAGGAAGACATCTGCCTTATTCACCACTTGGAAATCCAGGTATTGGAAATCCAGGTAACTGACAACTCATCTGTGAAATGCTCAATTTGCTCAAAGTCACCCCAAATAGATATCTTAATATCAGAACCAATTACAACTTATATCTATCTCTATGCAACTGCCCAAATCATCAATCACCAAAAAACTGATTCCCATCGCAATCTTAACAACCTTACTGGGTGGCATTGGTTTAGGCACAGGATTTTACTTTGGGCTGATCAGAATCCATGAACCCGATCGAAAGCAATATCCCATCCGAGGCATCGATATTTCTTCCTTCCAAAAACAGATCGACTGGTCAAAGCTCGATCGCAACGAAGTAGACTTCATCTTCATGAAAGCCACTGAAGGCGGCGATTTTAAAGACCCTAGCTTCCCTGATAACTGGCGCAACGCCGGTCAAAGTAAACTAAACCGAGGAGCCTATCACTTCTTTACTTTCTGTAAACCGGGCAAAACCCAAGCCCAAAACTTCATCGCCTCTGTCCCCGTAGAAAACAACACCCTCCCCCCGATCATCGATTTAGAATTCATTGGTAACTGCAAAATTCGACCATCCGTCGCCACCCTCAAACAAGAACTCCAAGACTACATCACCGAAGTTCAAAAAACCTATCAACAAACCCCCATTCTCTACACTACCCAAGAATTTTATGATGCTTATTTGCAAAACGCATTCAGCGCTCACCCGATCTGGATCAGCAACTTCTATAGTCAGCCTTACCTCGCTGATGGTCGGCAGTGGGCATTTTGGCAATATACCGAACGCGGCAGAGTTACCGGGGTACCAACTTTAGTTGATCGCAATGTTTTCAACGGCAGCAAAGAAAAATTCAAGCAACTATTAAACCGCGACATCCGGTAGATTGGCCAAAAACTCCCCAATTTCATAAGCCAAATTCTCATGGTATTCCTGGTCGATCGGCGTAGAACCCAAGTTGGGGATTTTGAGCTGTTCCCCATCATTCATTACGATCGTAATATGATGATGCCCCTTGCCCATGAGGTCTGGTTCTCCATCTACCCATAGTTGCCACACATCATAGATCGATCGACGAATCACCTGCTTCCGTAACAGCGTCCGGGTCGTAAAACAAAACACACCCTGTTCTTTATCAAAAGAATAAGCCAAATAAAACGTAGTTAACCAAGCCACCAAAAGAAACAAAATACCACCTACTGCCACCAACAATAAACCGATCGTCCCCCCGTTAGCTGCCGGGAAATCGGCTAATTCGTAGCGAAATAAATAAATCAAACCAGCACCCGCTAGCAATAATGCAGCACTAAAAAAAACAGTTGTTAATACCACAATGCGATCGGTGGCACGAACTTCTAAATAATCGGGGGTCTGGCGATAAATTTTCATAGCGGTCGGTTCTTCAAAGTCAACACAGCACAAATGATCTAGAGTGATTCATATCTATCAAGATAGCTCCACACCACTCTTTTCTGGATATTCCTAGCGTTTTCCGCCAAAATTTGATTTTTAACTTAATTTTTAACTGTGTCTCGCAGCAAACGACCCACCTTGACGGACAATAATTGATGTCCTAATGACTTTCACCACCCATGCCACCCAAACCTCAAATACTCATACTCGGTCAACAAGGCCAAGTCGCCTGGGAACTTCAGCGCACCTTACCGTTACTCGGCAACATCACTGTTTTGGGCAGTCAAGACTTAGACCTAGCTGACACAGACAAACTCCGCGATACCATTCAAACCCTGCGTCCCCACATTGTGGTGAATGCCGCTGCTTACACTGCTGTAGATAAGGCCGAGAGCGACCAAGAAACCGCCAAAGCGATCAATCACACCGCTCCCCAAATTTTGGCGGAAGAAACCGCCAAGCTCGGCTCGCTGTTGGTGCATTACTCCACCGACTATGTATTTGATGGCACCAAGACGGGCACTTATGTAGAAAATGATGCCACTAAACCGTTAGGAGTCTATGGTGCAACCAAGCTAGGTGGCGAACAAGCCATTCAGGCGGTGGGTGGCGATCATTTAATTTTTCGCACTACTTGGGTGTACGGCACCAGAGGCAAGAATTTTTTACTGACCATTTTGCGGTTGGCCGCCGAGAAACCAGAACTCAAAATAGTGGCCGATCAAATTGGTGCGCCCACCTGGAGCCGATCGATCGCCGAAGCCACTGCCCAAGTAATCTGTCAATGGCCACAAAAACCCAGTAGCGGCCTATATCACCTCAGCGCCGCCGGGGTCACTAGCTGGCATGGTTTTGCCAGTAAAATCGTGGATTTTTCGCGGCAGATTGACCCTGATCGCCCCCTAGCTGTCAATAAAATTCTACCGATCCCGGCTACCGATTACCCCACACCAGCCGCTCGTCCCAGCAATTCACAGCTAGATAGCAGCAAACTATGGCACACCTTTGGGGTACAGCTCAATAACTGGGAAAGAGATTTAGAGCTAGCCATGCAGCAGTAAGTGATTCACAAGGAATCCAAATTTGGAACTGCTGTTAATCCCAAGGCTCCATTGAGGATCGATCGCTCTTCCTTGGCTAATCCCAGCCAGAGGCGTTTTTGTTGGGCGGGTTGTTTTTTGTAAGCGATCGCCACATTCATCAGGCGCAGAGGCATTTCTAGGGCGGGTTCGGTGCCGAGGAGGTTTTGCCACAGGGCTAACCATTCATCGGCGGTGTAGTCGCTAATGTTGGGAGCGAGGATTTGGGGGAGGGTGGCAATTAGGGCGGTGCTGAGTTCGGGGAGGACTTGGGTTTGTTGATAGATGGTGGCGAGTTGGGTGAGGAAGGTGGATATTTGCGGTTGTGAGTTTGGTAATGAGAAGCGAGGGATTAGTTCTTCGAGGAATTCTTGGATGTGTCCAGCAATATCATTGGGGCGTGGAGTGAGTTGTTGGATGATTTGGAAACTTTGTTGCCAAGAATTAAGGGTATCTTCGTAATTACCCATGACAAATTGAACAAGTCCTTTATCGTGCCAGGAATTATATTTATCTGCCTCGATCAAGATCGCTTGGTTATAACAATCGATCGATTCTACACACTTCCCCCATTTGAAATAAGTAAAACCTTTATTATGCCAAGCTCCATAGTTATCGGGTTCAATAGAGATCGCCCGATTACAACTAGTGATCGCTTCTTCATATCGCCCTAAATTACACAAAGAATTACCTCGATAAATCCAAGCTTCATCTTTATCAGGTTTAATAAAGATCGCCTGATCATAACTAGTGATCGCTTCTTCATATCGCCCTAAATTACACAAAGAATTACCTCGATAAATCCAAGCTTCATCTTTATCAGGTTTAATAGAGATCGCCT
>JANOXZ010000599.1:0-4719 GCA_031418695.1 Synechococcales cyanobacterium VAR_35_metabat_10 | reverse complement strand
GGCTGGCCGGTAGCTACACCAAAGAAACTCAGGGCATCAGAGACTTCAGCATTTTTGGTGTCGATGGACTCATTTCTTTGGGTAACAGCAGCAACATTATTGCTGAATATGCTCGTTCGACCAACAATACTGGCCTTGGCGGTGCCATAGACGGCAGTGCCTTCCGAGTCGAAGGACAGTTCAAATTTAGCGACACCACCCAAAGTCGCGCTTACTTGCGCAGCAGCGAAGCCGGTTTTTCTAACAACGCTACTACTAGCTTTGTGCCGGGTCAAACTCGCTATGGTGCTGACTTAACCACTCGCATTGGTAGCGGTACTAGCTTAAGACTACAAGCCGATCGAGAAGAAAATCGCGGTGTACCACCGATCGCGATCACTGGTCTGACTAACTTCTTAACTCCCAGCATTCCATTAACTGGTCGGGTCGACAACGACTTAACTACGATTACTGCTGGTATCCAACAGCGCTTTGGTAACAATGCCACTGTGGATTTGGACTATGTGAACCGCAGTCGCCAAGACCGTTTAGCTACTCTTCCTGGCCAGTCTGATGTTTCTTCTAATCAGATTCGTACTCGGGTTGGTATACCTTTGGGGAATAATTTGACTTTGCGAGGTCAAAATGAAATCAACCTCAGCAATCAACAGGATGTGGTCTACCCTAACCGCACTGCTCTAGGTGTCGATTGGGCAGTGTACCCCGGCATTAATTTGCGGGTGAGCCAAAATTATGTTTCTAGTACCCAATTTGGTGATAGCAACTATACTAGTTTAGATTTTGATAGCACTTACAATCTGACAAATAGTACTAAAGTAATTGGTCGTTACTCTCTCAGTCCTTTCCAATCGATCGGCTCCGTCGGTCTCCAACAAGGATTTGTTCTCAGCCCAGGACTCAAGTTAGACTTGAACTATGAACGAGTAATTGGCGGTATCACCAACGCTACCGGCGCTGGTCAACAGTTTGCTCAGCCAGTTGCTAGTGGTCAAGTTGCTTCTAGCTTAACTACTACTGGTGGCGACACCTATGGTATTGGCTTTAACTACACTGATAACGCCAATTTCCAAGCTAATGCTCGCTATGAGCTACGCAACACCAATATCAGCAGCTCCAGCCTAATTTCGGCAGGTGCTACTGGTAAACTTGGCTCTGATGTAACCGCCTTGTTCCGTTTCCAACAGTCTGGCGCTGCTAATCAACTACTCCGGGATGCCCCGATCGGCGACACCACTAACCTCAAATTAGGATTGGCTTTACGGAACCCTGCGGTAGATCAGTGGAACGCCTTACTTAGCTACCAATATCGCAAAAACCCTGCCCTGTTGCCTTCCAGCATTTTAACCGCCAGTGGTACTGGTTCCGAAGACCATACGTTGTCTCTAGATGCCATTTATGCACCTAGTTGGCAGTGGGAGTTTGCCGGAAAATACGCCCTGCGTAACGCCACTAGCTACTTAGATCAATCTTTAAGTGCTGGTAATACGATCGGCATTAGTCAACTCCGAGCTACTTACCGCCTGGGCTACAACTGGGATCTAACTGGCGATGTGCGCTGGTTGAGCCAATTTGCTAGCGGTCGCAACGAAACCGGCGCTTCTTTAGAAGCTGGTTACTACCTCACTCCTAACTTACGCCTCTCTGGTGGCTACAGCTTAGGTGCAGCCGATGACCCCAATGGCAACCGCACTGGCGGCGGCTTATACGCTGGTGTCACCCTGAAACTCAACGATTTATTTGGTGGCTTTGGTCAACAACAACTCAGCCCCATCCAACAGCAGGAGTCTAAAATCAAATGAAACTATTAAATTATTTCCTGCTGCTATCAATCCTGGGCGGCAGCGCCCTACCTGCTTCAGCTTTAGAATACCGATCGTTTATAAAGATTACGGTAAATAGCAATCGAGATGAAATCAAGGCTGATAATGATTTGACTCTACGAGAAGCGATCGCCATCATCAATGGCGATCTGAAACAAGAGCAACTAAGTCCTGCTGAGCAAAAACAGATTCAGGATATTACACCCAACTCTAGAAATCACATTGAATTTCAGCTTTCATCTGGGAACCAAAAGATTGAATTAAAATCGGCACTGCCAAACTTGGTCAAAGATTCGGTGCAGATCGCAGGTAAGACTACTCGCAAAGCTACTTTGGATGGCTTGACTTTTGAAACCCCAGAAGTAGAAATTACTCCAGCCCCAGGGGTCATGATTGATCGGGGTTTAACCCTTATGGCCGACAACATTACTGTGAAGGGCTTGAGCCTTTACGGATTCCAAGTTGGTCTCAATCAAAGCAGTCAAAACCTCCCTGGCGCAGATATTTTTATTGGCACCACAACTTATCCGGAAATTGACGAACGGTTGTCTCCTAAAAATATTGTGATCGAAAACAATTTCTTAGGCATCAATAAAAATCGCCAGATGCCAGACAACACCTCAGATTTTGGTGTATATGTTTTTGACTCTAAAGGCACCACTATCCGCAATAACGCGATCGGCTTCCATACAGCCAGCGGCATCATCAGCCAAATTAGTGCCAATAACTTGTTAGTTGAAAACAACGCCATTTTCGCCAATGGCACCCAAGGAATGCCCGATGCCATCCGTTTAGAAGGCAAGCTGGCCAACAACAAAATCAAAGGCAACGCCATTTGCGGCAACGATGGCAGCGCCGTATTTATGTTCAAACCCGATTCTGGTGCTGTAGCAATTACCAACAACCGGATTTCCTCCAATGGTCGCCGCCTCCGTCGTGCCGCGATCCATTTAATGGGAAATGACAACGTAGTAGATAACAACTCGATCGAGTTCCAAGCAGGCTCCGGTGTCTCGGTTTCAGCTTTTGCTCAGCATCACCGAGGCGATTTACCCTCTGGCCGCAATGTCATTAACAACAATCGCTTTAGCAACCTAGAAGGACTCAGCGTAGACCTGATTACCTATCGCAACGAAGCCGTCGAAGATTTCCAAAATGGCGATGGCATCAACGCTCCCCGCAACAGCGAAAACCGCCGGATAGATACTGGTAACGGGGCAATCAATGCACCCCAGTTTCTATCCAACGAATTCTACATTTTAGGTGGCCGGGTCAACCTAGATGGCACTGCTGAACCCAATACTAAGGTAGAAATCTACCGCGTAAACAGCGCAAAAGATACTGAGTATGGCCCCTTGTCTCAGTCTTTAAAAACAGTAACTACCGATGCCAAAGGTAAATTCCAGGCGACCCTAACTGGTCTAGAACCAGGGATGGTCTTAAGCGCAGTAACTACCGATGCCAAATATGGCACCTCTGAGCCAGCTCGTAACGCGATCGTTACTGTACCTGGTCAGACTGCCTTGGCTCGCTCAATCAATAAAATCCCCACTGATTGCAGCCTACAAGATGTGCCCGTAGCGGTTAATCCACCAGTGACTCCTCCAGTCGTCCCCCAAAAGCCTCCAGTCGTTCCACCAACTCCAGTAGAACGCCCAATTCCGAGCATCGTCAAAATCTCGATTCCCCAAAAGGTTCACTTCGCTCTCGATAAATCTCACCTCAGCCCAGCTACCACTAAGCTGTTGGATGAAATTGTCCGAGTCTTGAAAGCGAATCCTAGTATCAGCATTGACCTAGCTGGACATACTGACCCACGGGCACCTCAGGCTTACAACCAAGCCCTAGGAATGCGCAGAGCTACATCGGTTCGTAATTACTTACTCCGCAAAGGTATTTCCACCAACCGTATGACCATTCGATCGATGAGCTTCAACAACCGAGCTACCACTGATCAAGGAGTAAATCCTTACGCCCTCGATCGGCGGGTAGAGTTTGAATATCGCGATGTCCGTGGTGTGGAGTTAGAAGTGATTGATCGCTTCGACGACTTACAACCCGAACGCTAAGCTTTAGCTTACCTAAAACTTTTAGAGACTGTTCTCTGCTGAGAACAGTCTCTAATTGCTTAAGTACAATGCCCGGAATCCAGATGGTGGACAGTGCTTCGACTCCCTTCTCATATCGGAGACGCTATGCGTACCGCTAGGTCGTCCGTAGGACTTACGGCTCCGCTCAGCAACAGCCCACCCTACAAAACTACGGAACAATTTTCTGATCTAATCCTTACCTATATAACTTTCTAGCTCCGATCGGCTCATTTCTTTCCCTACATGCCAACCTTGGCAAAAAGCACAAGGATAACCCTCTAAAGTGTTTCTGGTACTTGCTTTACTATTCATTTTTTCAGCATACTCAGCAGCCTTGTCTTCGGTACTGTAATTGATTTTTTTGCCGCAAATTTTTTCTTTCCCAATTACTAGCCCAGCTTGGATATGTAGCTTTTGGATATCTTCGTTCATTTTTTTGTTCATGGGCAGTAATCTCATGATACCTTCCTTTGTCTATAGCCTGTTACATACTTGCAATGTTTCACCGGGCGATTCAGCCGCTACAGGTGATCCTAAGTTTTTCCCCAATAGAGACAATATTCAATCGAAGACCCCATATTCAAAACTAAGATTTTTGTGGGTATCATATAGCCGTAGGGAGTTGAACCGAGAATAATCGGTTACACTTAATGTCGCCAACGCTTTTGGGAGGTATTATCACATGGGATTAGAACTAGCTAGGGTCGAAGAAATCGCCGAGATCATTACCGTACCTGAGCCACCTACCTCCGGCAAAAAGAAGAAAAAGCACAAAGAACCCAAGAATGGCTCTTGGTCGATCGAAGATA
>JANOXZ010000598.1:0-6867 GCA_031418695.1 Synechococcales cyanobacterium VAR_35_metabat_10 | reverse complement strand
TATTTCTCAAATGAATGACATCGAGGTTATTTTTAAAGTAAATAATTCTTTAATTCTTTAAGTCTATTTTTACGTTTGGCAATCCGTCCAAGCTCTCTAATGGTTGTAGCTCTTCTGTTTGAGGAGCAAAGATTGTCAAGCCGCCGGGAATACACTCTACTTCGATCGGAGTTGTTCCAATTATCTCTCCATCTAGAACCACCTTCTGCGGAGGTTTGGTGGTTATTTTGAAGCGCTTGGAGCGCAAAAAGCCCACATCTTCTCGTTGAGATGCTGTACCGCGTAGAGTCGAACTCAACAAATCATAGGAAGTGGCGATCGCACTCAGTGGGTTAGCCGGAGACAAGATTGTTAAATCCAATAACCCATCATCGAAAATAACCCCTGCCGAACCCTGCGCCAAGATAGAACTAGCCGGAGCCGCATTGGCAACCGTGATTGCTGCTGCTAAAACCGTAATAATTTTATCTTCTGTCTCAATTTCGACTTCAAACTGCTCAAAGTTTCGGAGCTGGCTGAGTCCGGCCAAAACGTATGCCAGCATCCCAAAACGATTTTTAGACTCCCGATCGGCTAACTCTACTGTCTCGGCTTCAAACCCAATTCCGGCTAATAAAACCATTGGCAACCCATTGCAAAGAGCCATATCTACAACCAGAGTGGCACCTGCTAAGATAGCCTCACAAGCAGTAGGAATAGTAGTGGGTAGTTTCAGAGCATTAGCAAAAGCATTAGCCGTACCACGCGAAATCACCCCTAAAGGAATATTGCTGCCCATCAAAGCAGTAGCCACTGCCGACAACGTCCCATCACCCCCCGAAGCGATAATTGATTCTGCCCCTCGATCGATCGCAGCTTTTGCCAGTTCACCAATATCCGTTTCAGCAGTAGTCATGACCACTTCTAACGTGATTGCTGGCTTTAAGAAGGACTCTATTAAGGCTAGGTCTTCTTCTGGGTTGCCCTGCCCAGCAACGGGGTTGAAAATGAGACAGGCTTTAGTTTCCATGATTTTTATGCTCAGGGGGTAAAGTTGATGGATTTTCTAATTTATTTTGTAGAAGTTCCAATATTACGTGAGGATCAGTTGCTTGTTTCATGACTTCTGCTTCTGTATCCTCCCTATTCTTGACGCTTGGTAAATCAGTCCGCAGCTCTTCTACTAACCAAATCAACTTGGCAATCTTTTGCTCGGTAAGTAGATTAAATTGTAGTGCCAAGTGTGATCGCTCTTTATTTAGCTCTTCTTGACGATTCTGATAAATTAAGACTTCTGTAGAAATTAGAAGTGACGCAACTTCTAGTCCATGCAGATGTAGGTCGAACAACGGAAAATTCTTTGGTAAGATTTTTTGATTAACCAAGTGAGTGCATACTATCCAGGTAGTAAAAAATATTAATTGAAAATACAGAAACTGCGGACGACCCAAGACAGTGGCGATTTTATCTAAAACTCGTCGAGAAGTTGTAGTATTCTGTTTGTGGCGGTCTTGGTGAGTATGAATTGTTTGGACATTTTTAATCACGTGTTCCGGCACAAGCTCGTTTTTTGGATTAGTAACGGTATCTTCTTCAAATTCTGTTGACATATTTGCTCCCTAGATAAATTTCTTTAGCCATACTTGACCTAATTCACTATTTCAAAAAAATCAACGAATTTGTTTGATTCAAAATCTTGGCAACCTAATTATGTTTAGATTGGCATGGATTTGTCTATCGGGCAATTTAGGCATTTATGCAACATTGCATCATATCTAATCTCTATCCATTGGATGAATAATATATATCTAAAGAGAGAGGGCAAGTATTAGCCTAGAAGGATAGCTGCTAAAACGACGTTTGTAGTACTACAATAATTGATTGCTTTAAATTATGCTTTTTTTCGTGACCCTGGCAACATGGAGCTAGCCAGACTTTTCACCAAAATATACAGAATTGGAACTAGAAATAAGCTTAAAATGTAGCCAAAAATAGTCCTCCAAATAATGCCGTCCCCAATGACCAACAACTGCTAGCACCAGCTCCCTCTGATAGTACCAGCGGTAAAAACCCCAACAATGCCGCAAAGGAAGTCATTAAAAAGAGCCAGCCTACTAGCCCGCGTGGGGTTTGAGCCGGACGCATCAAAATCGCCGCCATACTGGGCGAGAAGGTGAGAGCATTGAAGGTAGAAATGGCGATCGAACAAGCGACTGTTACCTGATGGCAGATAAATATCTGATCTGGGTTTGATAAACAGGCAAAATATTATAGGCTTGCCCAACTGCACAGCAGTATCTATCTAAAGGAAGACAGGATTTCACTGGAGCACATTGATAATAGAAGTAGCTATACAAGTATTTAAAAGAAAAATTCAATAGAGGAACATTATGTCCCAAGCAACAGTAAATCAGTTCGTTACAGCCGTTAAAGAAGACCCAGATTTGATGGCAGAACTCAACGCAGCGATCGATGTAGAGTCTTACTATAAAATTGCTCAAGATCATGGCTATTTCTTTACAAGTGAAGAATTACAAGCAGAATTAAGCCAAGATTCTCAAGAAGAACTAGCAGGGATGACCAATCCCGGTATGGCACCACGAAAGCATTTGGGTGCTCAATAAGTAAAGACTAGGGCTATCTGCCTAGCAAAACACTAATGATGTTTAGGCAAACCTGGGCTACTACGGTAAGCCCAGGTAAAACAGAAGCAGGTGCCTTTAACCTGCTGACTGTCCAGCCAAATTTCGCCTCCTTCCCCTTCCACAATTTTTTTGACCAGCGCTAGACCAATCCCAGTATTTTCATTAGATGTACTGGGCTTCAGCGTCTGAAAGACCTCAAAAATACGTTTTTGATCTTCTATACTTGGAATTCCGGGGCCATCATCGGCGATCGAGAACTGGTAGTGATCGCCCAAATCTTTGGCAGAAATTGCGACGCGACCATCTGCTCGATCATGGTGCTTAATGGCATTGCTAAGTAAATTAGCAAATACCTGGCTTAATAAGATTTTTCTAGCCATGATGACTGGCAGAGGCGACAAAATATCGATATCGAAACTCTCTGGCGGCGAAAGAGAATCGATCGTCTCAGACAAAAGCTGAGCTACATCCACACTTTCTTGCTCCAACGCCTGTCGTCCGACCTTAGAGTAGCTCAATAGCCCATCAATCAGAGCATCCATCCGCTGGACTCGTTGGCGCAGTAGCAATAATTGGTGCTTGCTTCCTGGATCAACTTGGGAGCTAAGATCTTCTTCGATCCATATCGATAAATTTGCGATCGCTCTCAAAGGCGACTTGAGATCGTGAGAAACCATGTGAACGAAGCTGTCTAGCTCTTCATTTTGTTTTTTTAACTGCTGCTGGATCAGTATCAAAGAACTATTAAGATTTTGCAGATCGGTCGTTTGTTTTTGACTAAGTAATTCTAATTGTTTGCGTTCAGTAATGTCATGAATTAAACCAGACAGTTGCGGATTGCCTTGGTCATCGTAGTGTAAATCACCGATCGCATCTATCCAGTGAATTTGACCATCCCGATGAATGATTCGGTACTCACAGCGATAGGTCGGTAATTTACGGTCGATTGTGTCTTGTACAGCACCTTCAGCCTGCTCTCGGTCTTCTGGATGCACCCGCTCTAACCATTCGCTATAAATTTGTTTAGTACTACCCGGTTCATAGTCCAGTAAAATTTCAAATTCTTTTGTCCAAAATATCTTTTGGTTGCTAAAATCCCACAGCCAAGCTCCAGCCTTGGCGACTTGCAATGCAGTTGATAGGCGATCGCTATGATATTCTGCAATGTTTCGATCGGTTTCTGCTTGCCGGAGTTGACTGATATCTCTACCCTCCGGAATTAACATGATCACCTCATCATGTTCATTGCGAATTGGCATCAGCGAGAAATCGATTATAGCCAGCCGATTATCTGCTCCGGTTAACTCCACTTCGCAGCGGACAAATTCTCCCTTTGCCGCTTTTGCAGTCAGTTCTTTCAATAACTGGCGGGTAGTTGGCGAGAAATGCCAACCAGGAACCTCCCAAAACAAACGACTGATCGCTTCTTCAGCCTGCATTCCGCCAAATTTTAGCGCGGTCAAGTTAGCCTCGATCAAAGTTCCATCAGGTTTAATTAAGCCAATAAACTGAAACACGCCATCGAAAATTGCTTTAAACTTTTGCTCACTTTGTTGGAGTGCTGTCATAGCTCGTTTATATTCGGTAATATCGCGCATCAATACCACTGCGCCTAGTTTTTCGCCAGTAGTGCTGTAAATTGCGGCTCCACTGGCTAGTAATGATCGATCTTTCCCCTGTTTGGATCTGATCATCATTTCTTGACTGATCACTATTTTTTCTTCTAGAGCTTGGAATAGAGGAATCTCTGATTTTGCTAGAATGTTTAGCCCATCACTATCATACAGGTCATAATAGTTAGCCCATTCTTCGGGGTTGATCGGTTCTGGAGGTAGCCCGTGAAAAGATTGAGCTGCACGGTTAAATAGTACTAACTGGCCACTTGCATCGCAAGCAACAATGCCATCGGAAGCATAATCGAGCAGAGCTTCTAAAAACTGGGTGGACTGTGATTGGTTAGGAAATACGGCTTCGCCACCCAAGCGTTTTGCTGTCCCAATCCAAGTAACCTGACCAGATTCATCAAACTCTGGCTCTATTTCTATTTGAAACCATTCTCCATCTCCAGAGATACTTTGAAGACGAAGCTTCTTGTCCAGAGAGTCTTCTAGCTTCTGAGCCTCAGCCCAAGCCAGCAAAAAAGGTTCAAGATCTTCATCATATAGAAGTTCTGTTATTTGGACTGGTTCTGTTAGGTTCTGTTGTTCTACATACTTATACCACTGCTCATTGACCGCAATAATTTCTCCTCGATCGGTCATTAACCAAGCGATCGAAGGGATGCGATCGAGCAACTTTTGGCACCGATTTGTTACTGTTTCCACTAAATTAGGCCGAAAATTTACTGTCATGAGTGGTGCTAGTTAAGCTCTCTTTATTGAAAACTATCATATCGACCATACTTTTGCCAGTTCTGGAACTATTAGTAAACGCTGGATTCAAACCAGTCATAAATCTGGTCTAATTGCTGCAAAGTGACCAAACCATACTGCCAAAGCACCATTGGTAATGTTCCGTAGTTAAATTGAGATTGCTTTAAGGCTAGCTGGACATATTCGTCGGGTAAGCCGACATCTTTATGGAGGAAGCTGATAAATCGTGGAATGTGATGTGTGGCCATGGCACCTAATGATGTTTTTCAATTCAAATTGGGATGTGGTGGGTGCGCCTGTTTGCCAGAAGCAAGAGATGCTCCTGGTAAAAACAGCTAATGATTAAGAGCGGACGTAGATCTTTGCTAATTATGCTTGTGCCCAGAGTTCTCGCACACCACCTTCGGGTAGCCAACTGGCAACTTCTTCAATTCGATCAGCAGAAAGTTCTTGCTTGGTCGCCGAGAAAACAGCTTTTACCGCCTTTTGCCGATTGGCATCTTTATGTTCGGGCATTCGCTCTAAGCCGCCCTCGTTGGCAGCTCGGAAGAAAAATATATCGGAAGTAATTTTGAAAACGCCGGGGCCTTGCCAGGGTGGACGGACTCGGCTAAGAAAGGCTACCAAGGGGTTAGTATCTTGCCACAGGTCAGTTACTTCCATTTGCAGCGCTTTTTCTTTGGTTGGCATCATTTCTTCGTGCAGCTCGTCGGCCACTCGATCGGCGGCTTCGGTGCTCATTAGATCTCGCATGATCCGAAACACCACCTCGGTAAAGTCTCTGGCATCGTAGGGGTCAGCAAAGCCGCCTTCGACCATCACCTGCTCCAGAAAGGAGCGATGCTTATCGGCAAATAATGCACGAGGATCTTCTAACTGGGTGGGGTCGATTTCTGGGAGTTTTGTGCTTAATGTTTCATCTGTCATGGTCATCTCGTTAGCCTCTTAACTTAATACTCGCTCTCACCTTAAGAAATAAGTTGCTTTTTTTTCTCTGCCTTTCGGTAGATATTTCTTATTTTTGTTATGATATATCGCCTAGAAGCTGATCTAGCCAGCGAGTAGCTGAAGAAAGTCAGCACCCCTACCTAAGAAGAGAAAGGTACAGTAAGGTAAGGCTAATCCGAATAAAAATATCAGCGGGCGTGTATTATGACTTCTATAGATTTGATATCGCAAGTCAAAAAGCGAATTGCCGACCTCACTGATACTAATCTGGCGATCGCAGATGTCTCTTTGACCAACTGCGATCGAGAGCCGATACATACACCTAGTGCAATTCAGTCTCATGGTGTTTTGCTAACATTTGATGAAGTTAGCCTAGCTATTTTGCAGATTAGTCAAAATTCTGAAGCATTTTTGGGTAAGAAGCCTAAAGCATTATTGGGAAAATCGCTAGCGATTTTGATACAGCCAGAACAGCTTGAGGCTATTAGAGACTGTTTGAGCGACGGGTTTGAAAACGTCAATCCGCTGCGCCTGTCGCTGGCGGTTAATGGCCAGCAGCAGGCATTTGAAGGCATTGTGCATCGGGCTAATAATGTAGTTGTATTAGAGCTAGAGAGATCGATCGAGCAACAGGCTGTGAGCTTTTTTGATTTTTATAAGTTTGTGAAGTCACCGATCAATCATTTCCAAAGCACTGCGAATTTAGCAGAACTGGTAGAACAATCTGTTATTGACATTCGGAATATTACTGGTTTTGATCGGGTGATGCTCTACCGTTTTAGTAAAGATGGCTCTGGACACGTCATCGCCGAAAGTAAATGTGAAAATGTCGAATCATTTCTGGGTTTGCATTATCCTGATACCGATATTCCTAAACAAGCCAAAGAACTCTATCGGCTCAATTTGCTGCGGATTATTTCTGA
>JANOXZ010000597.1:0-7847 GCA_031418695.1 Synechococcales cyanobacterium VAR_35_metabat_10 | reverse complement strand
TCTTTTTTGAACCCCTATGCTGAAGCCATGATGTCCGTGGCTCAGTCCCAGAATCTTCTGGATATTTTTGATGAAAACTGCAAAGCTATTTTGCAATCACTGACTGACTCCCCCGATTTTGAAGAATTTTTGGGTAGTCCGATCGTGCAGGTTGCCGATAAAAAAACAGTCGTCCAAAAAGTTTTGGGCAGTGACGTTGACCCGGTAATGATGAACGTCATTATGGTGCTAATCGATCGAGGCCGGGTGAGTTTCCTGGGTGGTATTTGCAAGCAGTATCAAGTACTGCTGCGCAAGCTAAAGGGTAACGAACTAGCCGAAGTCACCACCGCAGTTGAGTTAACAGACGCTCAAAAAGCGGCGATCGTCGATCGAGTTAAGGCCATGACCGGCGCTAACAACGTTGATATTGCCGTAAAAATCGATCCAGCTATTATTGGTGGGGCGATCGTCAAAGTCGGCTCCCAAATTATCGACTCCAGCCTGCGCAGCCAACTGCGCCTAATTGGCATGAGTCTGGCTAAGTAGGCCACCCAACAGGATCTCAGTAATCCGGGCTATCCAGCCGGGCAGATGTAAACCCACACAATCCAGATATTTAAATATGATTAGCATTAGACCTGACGAAATTAGTAGCATCATTCGCCAGCAAATCGAACAGTACAGCCAAGATGTAAAGGCATCCAACGTTGGTACTGTACTGCAAGTGGGCGACGGCATTGCCCGGATTTATGGACTCGACAAAGTAATGTGCGGCGAGTTGGTAGAGTTTGAAGACGGCAGCGTCGGCATTGCCCTCAACTTAGAATCCGACAACGTCGGTGCAGTATTGATGAGTAATGGCCGCAATATTCAGGAAGGTAGTGCCGTAAAAGCTACCGGTAAAATTGCTCAAGTTCCCGTAGGTGAAGCTACTCTTGGCCGGGTAGTAGATGCTTTGGCTCGTCCGATCGACGGCAAAGGCGAGATCGCTTCCACTGAGACTCGCTTAATCGAATCGATGGCTCCTGGTATTATCGAACGTCGTTCGGTATACGAACCTATGCAGACCGGGATTACCTCGATCGATGCCATGATTCCAGTTGGTCGTGGTCAGCGCGAATTGATTATTGGTGACAGACAGACCGGTAAGACTTCGATCGCCGTTGATACCATCATTAACCAGAAAGATTCTGATGTAATTTGCGTTTATGTAGCGATCGGTCAAAAGGCTTCTACCGTAGCAAACGTAATCAACGTGCTGCAAGAAGCTGGTGCCATGGCTTACACGATCGTGGTTGCAGCTAACGCCAACGACCCCGCAACTCTACAATACTTGGCTCCTTACACCGGTGCCGCCTTGGCTGAGTACTTTATGTACAAAGGCAAAGCCACATTGATTGTGTACGATGATTTGTCCAAGCAAGCTCAGGCTTACCGTCAAATGTCCTTGCTACTCCGTCGTCCACCAGGACGCGAAGCTTATCCCGGCGACGTATTCTACATTCACTCTCGCTTGTTAGAGCGCGCTGCTAAACTGAGCAACGAGTTAGGCGAAGGCAGTATGACTGCATTGCCAATTATCGAAACTCAAGGTAGTGACGTATCGGCTTATATTCCTACCAACGTAATTTCGATTACCGATGGTCAGATCTTCTTGTCTTCTAACCTGTTTAACTCCGGCTTACGCCCAGCAGTAAACGCTGGTATCTCGGTATCCCGGGTAGGTTCGGCGGCTCAAACTAAGGCGATGAAGAAAGTTGCCGGTAAACTGAAGCTAGAATTAGCGCAGTTCGACGACTTGCAAGCATTCGCTCAGTTCGCTTCTGACTTAGACAAAACCACTCAAGACCAATTGGCTCGTGGTGTTCGTCTGCGCGAAATTCTGAAGCAGCCTCAGTACTCACCGTTGTCGGTAGCTGAACAGGTAGCTTTGGTATACGCCGGATTGAATGGTTACATCGATGATGTACCAGTTCCTAAGGTGGTAGAATTCACCACTGGTCTGCGCGATTACCTGAAGAACAGCAAACCAGCTTACGCTGCTAGCATCAAGGACAACAAAATGGCCTTGACTGACGAAGGCGAAGCGATGCTGAAGGAAGCGATCGTAGACTTCAAGAAAAACTTCTTAGTCGCTGCCTAGTTATAGGAATTTAAGGAGGCAAGAGTTTTTCAATTAAAGACTCTTGCCTTTTTTAGATATGGCGCACTAATAAATATATTTTTTGGAGATTTATAAAAATGGCTAACCTTAAAGCAATCCGTGACCAGATTCAATCGGTCAAAAACACAAAAAAAATTACTGAAGCAATGCGCCTAGTGGCCGCAGCAAAGGTCAGAAGAGCGCAGCAGCAAGTTATAGCTACTCGTCCTTTTGCCGATCGATTAGCCCAAGTACTATACGGCTTGAAAGATCGCTTGAGCTTTGAAGATGTAGATCTACCTTTGATGGACAGTCGTGAAGTAAAGACTGTAGCGATTTTGGTAGTTACTGGCGATCGCGGTTTATGCGGTGGCTACAACAGTGGCATTATCAAGAAAGCTGAGCTGCGCGCTAAGGAGCTGAAGGCTCAGGGCTTGAAGTATACCTATGTAATTATTGGTCGCAAGGCTTCTCAGTATTTCCAGCGACGGGAACAACCGATCGCGGCGACTTTCACTGGTTTGGAGCAAATTCCGACTGCCATGGAAGCCAATAAGATTGGCGATAAGATTACTGCTTTGTTTTTGGGTGAAGAGGTCGATCGGGTGGAGTTGGTTTACACCAAGTTTGTTTCTTTGATTGCTTCTCGTCCAGTAATTCAAACTTTGTTACCTCTTAGTCCTCAAGGTTTGGAAGTAAAAGATGATGAAGTGTTCCGGCTAACTACTCGGGGCGGTGGTTTTGAGGTTTCCCGTGAGAAGATGGCTTCGACGGTGGCTCCTTTACCCAAAGACACTATTTTCGAGCAAGATCCTACCCAAATTTTGGCTTCGTTGTTGCCTTTGTATCTGAATAACCAGTTGCTCCGGGCGCTGCAAGAGGCGGCGGCGAGTGAGTTGGCGGCGCGGATGACGGCGATGAATAATGCCAGCGATAACGCGAAGTCTTTGATTAGCAGTTTGACTTTGACTTATAACAAGGCGCGGCAAGCGGCGATTACCCAGGAAATTCTGGAAGTGGTCGGTGGAGCTGAGGCTTTGCAGGGTTAATTGTAATTCTGGATTTTTTAAGATGCCCGTGGCGTGATGCTGCGGGTTTTTTGTGGGTGGTCGATCGGTACTATTTCTATACAATGGAGGAAGATTCTTCATTGAAATTTTCTTCTTATGCCTATCAGCACTGAAGCCCTCAAGCAAGACTTGGATCAGTTAAATCACTCTCAACTCCAGAAGGTGGCTGATTTTATTGATTTTCTCAAGTTTCGCGATCAACGTCGTCGGGTCGTCCTCGATCCTACTCAACTATCAGCACTGTTTGCCGAGTTTGCTGAAGAAGATCGTGCCCTAGCGGAAGCTGGTATGAGCGATTATGCAGCAATGCTTCATCAGGAAGACCATATATGAACAATCCACCTGTACGGGGTGAAATCTGGCTAACGAATCTCGATCCCACCCAAGGTTCTGAACAGGCTGGTGTTCGCCCGGTGATCATCTTTCAAAATGATCTTGTTTCAAGGTTCTCAACTACGACGATTGCTATTCCTTTAACTACCAATCAGCGTCGTGCTAAGTTGCCATTATGCTTGTTGATTCCACAAGGCAATGGTGGACTTGGCCAAGACTCAGTTGCTTTGTGTTTTCAGATGCGAGCGCTAGACAAAACTCGTCTGATTAGTAAAATTGGACAATTGAGTCCTGAAATAATTGCCCAATTGGAAGAAGTTGTATTACTAACTTTGGGATATGATTCCTGATGTCAGACATGCAAGATTTCCTCAATTCACCGTGATCAAATTCTTGAGTATAGTGATAACTGAAGGTACTGCGAGAGTTTTTTGTTAGCGATCGATTCAATAATTACAATGCTGCGGCAAAACATGTGTGCTGCCTCATTTTTGGCTCGTGGAATGCCAGGACAATATCTTCGTGTGGAACACCGGCTTGCACTAAATCATTGGCGATGCCATCTTCAGTCCAGTCTTCTTCGATCCAAAATTTGCGATCGCGAATCCTCACATATACTGTCATCCCAGTAACTCTTTCTCCATTTTGCCAACCAAGATTCATCCAAATATAGTTAGCTTTAGCTTCGTCCACGATCAGGAATTGCTCAAGATCCAAATGCGAATGGAGATTGGTTAATTCTATGTAGTCATTGAGAATACGTTTAATTAATTCGGGGTAACAGGTTAGTTTATCCATTGTACAACCTCTTCTATATCAATATTGACGACAATGACTGGCAACTGGTGTTTAGTGATAATTAACTGAGCTAAATCCTGCGAAAAAAAGGTTTTGTATGCAACTTCGCTGATTGCAATATATAGCTTACGCTCTGGAGCTGTTTCTTCTATTAGGTAACGGTAGATATCATATTGACCCAGGGCTTCTTTTAAGTCTTGAATCTTTGATGCCCCAATAAAGCTTTTGACTTCCACGACCAGTTTTTGGCCATTTCGTTCAGCAGCAATCGGTCGTTCGGCAGCAAGATCGGCATACAGTGTCGTTCTCCGATACTGTATGAGGTAAGGATCATCGGTGATCAGCCAGCCATCTTTGATGAGGGCACTTTTGACCGAATTGTGGATAATGTCTAATCTGGGCATGATTTAAGTATAATCTAACTCTCATTCGGCGACGATTATCCAAAAAATTCTGGAAGTGGCCAGTGGAGATGATGCTTTGTGGAGTTAATTATAGTTCTAGACGTTTAGGGTGTCCATGGCAAGATACTGTAATTTTTTTGATGGCAATCAAGGGAAGGAATATCGGGAAAGGATTTATAGAGAATTCTTGGAAATGGAACCACCGACAGGTTTTGACCAAGATTTACTCAAATAGAAGATGAATAGCTCAAATAAATTTACGTTCATAGATTTGTTCTCTGGCATTGGGGGATTTAGAATTGCACTTAGCAATATTGGGGGAGAGTGCCAGAATTTTAGTGAGATCAATAATGATGCGATAAATACTTATTGTACTAATTTTCAAGAGAGTGCTGATGGTAATTTGGGAGATATTACTAAGATCAAAGAGTTACCAACACATGATATTTTGACGGCGGGGGTGCCTTGTCAGAGTTGGTCGATCGCGGGTAAAAATCTGGGCTTTGATGACGATCGGGGGCAATTATGGAATGACACTATTTATTTACTGAATCAATCTAGACCAAAGGCTTTTATTTTTGAGAATGTAAAAGGTTTGGCCGATCCTAGGAACAGAGATGCTCTTTTTTATATTTTGAAACGGATTAAAGATGCTGGCTATTTTGCTAATTACTATGTAATTAATTCTTTTGATTATGGAGTCCCCCAGAACAGAGTAAGAATTTATATTGTGGGATTTAGAGAGAAGGAGTACTCCTTGAAGTTTAAGATTCCTAATCCGTCAAGTAAGAAAATTAGATTGGGAGATATTTTATCTGATTTCGATTCAAAGTTTGTTAAAAAGGAGCAAGTTGTCCAACAAAGCTTGTTTGGGGATTTTGCTCAGAAGAAGTACACCAGTTTATCTAGTAATAATGGAATTAATGATTATTTTTTATTCAATGATTTGCGGAATGGTCATTCGACGATACATTCTTGGGATATTATAGATACCACAGAAAGACAGAAAGATATTTGCTATCTGTTGTTAAAGAATCGCAGAAAAAGTGCTTATGGTAATTTAGATGGAAATCCTTTGTCTCTGAGTCATTTTAAGGGGTTAGATGCAACTATTGAGCAAGAAGATTTAGATGGACTGGTGAAGCTGAATATTCTCAAAGCGGAAAAATATGCTTTTGCTATTAAGCCTTTTGATTCAAAGGTTCTTTTGGATGAGGAGTTTGCTGTGTTGCAGCATGGCATTAATGGGAATTTGGTTATTGATGATCTGAAGAGTAGTACGTCACTAAAGCTTAAGAAAATACCAGTTTTAAAAACTGTAAAAGCGTTGTTGGGTAAGGATATTATTGATTGTGTGGAAGTAAGATATGATTTTAAAAACACTAAAATAAGTACTGGGCTTTTTGGGGTTAATCGCATATTTTTGCCGACTTCGGATATCTTTCCGACGTTGGTGGCTAGTGATTCTAATGATTATATAACTTTGGAAGAAATCAAGGCTGAAAAGGTGGAGGATTATAAGCGGCAGTTTATTGAGAAGGTTTACAAGAAAAATAATTACCGAAAAATCACGAAGGAGGAGGCTTGTTTGATCCAGGGGTTTCCGGAGGATTTTATGTTGCCGGAGAGTCGGGCGCGATGGATGAGGTTGTTGGGGAATAGTGTTTCGGTGCCGGTGGTTGAGATGTTGGGGAGGGCGATTATGGAGACTGGGGTACTGGGGGAGTGATGATTGATCGCAAAATGCCTCCACATTATAATCAACTAATTTGATGACTATGGTGTAGCTGGAAATCTCTTTACTCTCTCATGTGGAATACAAGCACAATATCTTCAGGAAAGACACCAACTTGTATTGAAACTGTATTCTTTCCGTTTTTCTTGATCTGAAATTTGCTATCGTTAGTTCATATATACACTGAGATTTCCCTCATGCACGATCAGAAACTACTTAATATCTAGGTGCGAACAGAGAGTGGTTAATTCTACCTAGTTAACGGATCAAAGTATCTCAGTTGATTAATTGATCCCTGTCTGGTATGATCATCAACTGATGAAAAAGCTATCATATCTGAACATTTCACTGGTTTTGATAAGCAAATCATCTTTACTTAAGCAAAAAGTCTATTTACAGTACATTAACTCTAGCTTCTGGTTTACTTATGATCAAAACTCAAAAATTGTGTGTCATATCTATTTATGATAGTGGATTGTAATGGCAGCATTAACATCTATTGATCTGTTTGCTGGTGCAGGTGGCCTAAGTTGCGGATTGACGGCGGAAGGCTTCAAAGTCATTGCTGCCGTAGAAATTGATCCAACATCAGCAAAAAGTTATAGCCTTAACCATCAAGATACTAACGTCTTGGTCGGTGATGCTCGCCAAATAAGTGGTACTCAGCTTCTTCGCGCGGCAGGAATAGACCGTGGACAACTTGACTTGCTTACTGGCTGCCCACCATGTCAAGCTTTTTCTACACTTCGTACAAAAAGACGAATGCAGAAAACCATCGACCCAAGCAAAGAACTTATTCTAGAAATTCTAAGATTAGTCCGTTCGATGCGACCTCGTGCCGTTATTGTTGAAAATGTTCCTGGTCTTGCTAATGATGAGTGTTTCGTTAACTTTCGACTCGGATTAGAAAAAGCTGGATATCGATCGGAATATGCAGTTTTAAATGCATCAGATTTTGGTGTACCACAAAGACGCAAGCGACTAGTTCTTGTTGCTTTACGAGGCAAAAAGATAACATCTAGTTGGTTTGATCATCAGTGTGAACGAAGAACTGTTAGAGAAGCGATAAGTCATCTTGCACCAGCAGGAATGAGTGGAGATGCACTCCATGATATTCCTGAAAATCGTACAGCAGCAATGATGTTAAGGATTATGGCAACACCAAAGGATGGAGGTAGTCGTGATGATATACCTCCTGAATTGGGGTGTGATTGCCACTTACGCACTAATGGGTATAAAGATGTTTATGGACGAATGGCTTGGGATGACGTTTCGCCAACCATTACTAGTGGATGTACAAATCCATCGAAAGGTCGTTTTCTTCATCCAGAAGAGAATAGAGCGATAACACTTCGAGAAGCTGGGTTATTACAAACATTTCC
>JANOXZ010000596.1:0-10276 GCA_031418695.1 Synechococcales cyanobacterium VAR_35_metabat_10 | reverse complement strand
AGTTAATGCAGGGTTTAGAACCAGAAACCCTGCTGCTGTTGATATCCAAATATCAGACAAAATATCAGGCAACAAATTCTAAAGGACAGTATCTGCATTGGAATGATTTTAAATGGCGAGTTGATAAAGGTGATGAAGAAGTTATTGCCTGGATAGCAACTAAAATAGCTCGTAAATCTATTACTAAAGATTTAGTGAATTTACAAGCAGTGGGCGATAAATGCTTTAGTTACTGTATTCCAAACTCGTTGTTTGCTCAGTTACACTCGATCGATACAATGGCTGGTGGCGGCAAAAAAATCACTGATGACTCATTGGTATCTTCTGATGATAAAAATAGGTATTTGGTGAAAAGCTTGATGATAGAAGAAGCCATTACTTCATCTCAATTAGAAGGAGCTTCAACTACCAGAGAAATTGCCAAAGACATGATCACCAAAGGCTTAGAGCCAAAGGACAAATCTCAACGAATGATTTTAAATAATTATTTGTTGATGAAAAAGACCTTAGAAAAAAAAGATGAAGATCTATCGATTAAATTAATTTTAGAGTTACATGAAATTGCTACTCACAAAGCAATTGAAAACAATGCTACCCCAGGAGAACTGAGGCAGTCCGACAGTATTGTTATCACCAACATGTACAATGACAATCCTTTCTATCCCCCTCCCTCTGCAACATTAGTATCCAGGCTAACAAATCTCTGTGCATTTGCTAATACTGACCACACCCAAAGTGATCTAAATAATTTTATTCATCCGATTGTGAAAGCAATTATTTTACACTTTATGATTGGATATATTCATCCCTTCGGTGATGGTAATGGCAGAACCGCCAGAGCAATTTTTTACTGGAGTATTCTTAAATCTGGCTATTGGCTATTTGAGTATGTCTCAATTAGCAAGTTAATTCAAGAAAAACGCACTGATTATGATCAAGCCTTCATTTATACTGAAACTGATGACTTTGATCTTACTTACTTTATTTACAACCAAGTTAAAACCATTGATAAAGCAGTAAATCTTTTGTATGAGTATATCGATAAAAAACAACGAGATTTTTACAATTTTATTGGCTGGGCAGAGAAAAGTTTGATCGCCAAAAAGCTGAAGCGAGAACAGTTGGAGATCCTGAAAGAAGCTATGAAATCTCCAGGGAGAGAATTCACGGCAAGCCAAGTGGCTGATGATTTGGGAGTTTCTATTAACACAGCTAGAAATCATCTTAACAAATTGGTAGTTGAAGAGTTGTTAGTACAAGCCAAAACCAAGACTGGTAAAACTGTGGTTTACTTAGCTCCTGCGAACCTAAAATCCAGGTTGAGTTTGTAAGTTTTGAGCAGGGCGGCATAATCATAGATAACGTTCTAGAATCCTATTGATGCAGGTTTCTCCATCGATCGGTGACGTGTGCTCTGAGACTGAAATTTGCTTGTGTTTTTGATAGCAATTACTTAACCGATCATTACAACTGCGATCGAACTAAATCACAAAAGGCAATAAAATTCTGGAAACTAGGCAAATGCATGGACTCCCGCTGAATTCTATTTTTCAATGCTTTCAGGTAATGCTCTTCCTGAACATGGCTAGTAGAGCCTTTAGAATATTTTATGTTTCTCTCCACAAATATTTTCTTCAAATAATCAGCGTGAAATTGAGCATGAGTATTAGAATTATACTTCCCCATTAATTCTGGGCAATTAACCGAGACATCGTAATAGTTAGTATAGCTTAGTAAATCCGGTGAGTTGGGCTGCTGGCGGGGATATATTTTGCTATTGCCCAAGAACCAAGTTTCTATGCATCTATTTTGAACAATGATTCTGGGGACAGTTCGCTTGAGATAAAATTCTCTGGAGACTGATAAATTTTTGATTTCTTCTTGGACTTCCTGCTGTATTTCATTGACGCTATTTTCATCCGCATCTAAGCAAATCACTAGATAATTATAGTTATTTGCAAAATGAATTTCTTCGATGGCTACCTCTATCATTTCATACATGGAAGGATATCCACCACCTGAGACTAAAAAGTAATTATTTCTTTTGGCCTGCTGAGAGTTTTTTATTGGATATAATTCTGGCAACAGGTAACTAAGCCAAGCTGAATAAACTGCACTTTCTGTTTTTCCCTCAACTACAAAGTATAAATTCATCCTACTTGTATTCCTGCTGCATAGTCTGGCAAATTGATTAGTTGGGTAAAAGCCTTGTGCTTAGAACCTGATAACTCTTCATAATCAGTCGCCTTATGGGCTGTCACTAAGCTGCCTTTTCTGGTGATTATCTTCCAATGTTTCATTGGTATTTTGTTGATGATATAAGGGTGATGACTGGTAAGAATAAATTGAATATCCTGTCGTTTATTAAGTAGTTCTGATACTAGATCTATACAGTTGACACCCAAGCTATTTTCAAATTCATCAATGAGTAATACGCTACCCTCAGCCAATAAATAAATCTCTGTAATGTGAGCAAGTGTTTTTAGCATACCCATAGAAATATTTGATTGTGTAATCCATTGATCCACACCTATTTCTTTCAGTATTATTGTTAAGTGATGATTTTGTGTAATTCCGTTGGGCGATGAAGTTACTGTACCACTTATTGATACGCTCATGTTTTCAATTTGTGGGAAAACATCAAGAAAATCAGATTTGATTGAATCAAACATTTGATGATAGTTTCGATACAGCAAACCTATTTTAGCAATCAGGGGAATTTGCTTGTTTCTAATATCTGACAGTGATAATCCGTTGATTTCGTCAACAGTTGAGCCGTATAGCCACCTGTTAGGGGCTTCGGTCTGACTATTTGCAACTAATAACCAATTATTAATTACTGGAACAATTTTCTCTTCGGAACAGAAAATCTCAATTAAACTCTTTCTACGGGAAAGCTTTGGCATATCCAAATTCTCAAACTTGATATCTCCATCTTTTCTGCAGGTAATAAGTTCACCATTTAGATATAGCTCTTCAATTTCTATTTCAGGCTCTTGGGATTCTAAATCTAGGTACTTACTTCCATAAGCATTAGTGCGGATTCGATCATCCTTCGTGTTGTACTTACCATGCCATCTGTATTTAGAACTAGGTGATATTGAGAAGGTAATATCCCATTTAACACCATTTAAATCTATTCCATCATCACTATGTAAAAACCTACTTCTATCAATAATAGTACCAAAGATAATTCCTTTAAGATGTTTGATAATTTCTAGTATTTTGGTTTTTCCAACTCCAGAAACCCCTACCAAGAGATTGATAGAGTCGAATTCCATTTCAGTTAGTTGCCAACCAGTAACATGATTGTGGAAAGAAAGTTTTTCTATTCTCATGATCGCTTTACCAAACAGAGGGGATTCTTAAAATAACCAGATGAGAGATTCTCACAGTGTTAATGATAACCTTCCCTGAATATATCAAGGTTATGGTTGTGAATAAAGCCGATAGCTGCGCTCTCGCCAAAAGCGATCATACTGCTCCGCTGGGTAGTTGATCGCCGTTGGCGATATCAGTCATATTGTTTACAGGCCGCCACGTTATGGCCTTCTTATTCAAGCCGCAGGTGAATTTATTTCCAGTCTTTCCAGTTGTTATTGAAAATCGAAGTACCTGGAAACATCGTGGGATTATCTTGGAGTTCTAGGCGATTGCGTAAAGCCTGGAGCTGAGGATTTGCCCGAGGGAGATTTTCTACCAATTGGTAAGGCAATACCCCTTTTTCTAGAGCATAAGCGATCGTGGTACCGGCGGCGGCTCCTGCCGACCACTCAAAGGACTGTACCCGATAGGCGGCGGCGGCAATGTGGCTAGTGGCAATGCCCTTGCCTGCTACCAGCATGTTATCGATTTTTTGAGGAATCATCGCTCTCAGGGGCACTTGAAAAGGATAGGCTTGGCCTTCACCATTGCGTCCACCCAGCCGCTCTAGATTGGCTGGAGCTTCCGCTGGGCTGCTCTGCATACAAGGATGGAAATCGATCGCATAGTGACCAATCCCCACAGTATCTGGATAGACAGTGGCACGCTGGCGCTGCTTAAGTTCAACTTGCACTGTCGGGTCTTGCAGTCGATCGATCACACCACTACCATCAGCCAATCTGGCTGCCAATAAGCGGCGTTCCTGATCAGTTAAGTTAGCGATGCGATCTGGTTTCCACAAATCATTGCGCGAAATATCGGTTTCAGTGATCATAAACCCATTGCTATAACCAAAGCTGGGGCGACCAATAATCCGCCGACTCTCGCGAATATAAGGGTATTTCGATAAACCATTGGCGGTGCCCATAGGGGAATTTAATCCTTGTAAATAGCGCTGGTTGGGGTTGGGTGTTTTTTGCCAAGCTTCTTTTGCCAAAGGAGCGCGGCTATCGGTAGTTCCGGCCACAAGCCAATAGTAGAAACCTTGAGCAATTTCCTCGCCTTTTTGTAAGGTTTCTGGTCGCAGACCTCCTTGCCAACCACCGGGTTTAAGTTGACCACTAGCAGCTAGCTGTTCGTCATCGAGGATTAAATTATCTTGACTACTGCCCGGTCGATAGTCATTACCCCAAGTCCAGTTCTGCATGGAAATATCGCCCGGTGCCGGGGCTGTATAACCAATGCCACCAAAGGTCATTTTTTGGCCTTCGCCCTTACTCATAATGCGGCGGTAGCTGTAGATGAGGCCAAAGTCAGCCAATCGTTTTAGTTCATAGCTATAGTAGGGGGCATATTGCTGATAAAACTTTGGTTCTGTTTGGGGCTGAGGAGTTTCGGTGGCCGCCATCGCAAAGGGATAGGTGAAGCCTTGGGTGCAATATCGATCGCCTTTTTCATCAGGTGAAGAGGGTTCAGCAGGGCTGCGGGGGTCGATACCTAGTTTGTGGGGAATGCCTGCCAGGGCAATCAATTCACCAGTTTCGGTGGCTTCCACTACATACCAATCAGCTACCGCTGGCTTCACGGGTTTAGTAGGATCGATTTTGGCGGGGCTGGGAGCGAAGCGGATAATTTCTTTGCGGAACCGAGGGGAATTTTCGTAAGAATAGGCATCGGTAATAGTCTGAGATAGCGGTGCGCTGTTGACCGGGGCCGTGCCGGGTTGGGGAGTATGTTGAATACCGATCGCTGAAGCTACCTGTTGACCTTTACCTTTCGTGGCTACCTGTAAATCTTTAATTACGGTGTTGGGGTACCACTTGAGCTGTCCACCACCTTTGGCCGCCGCTTTTTTCAGCATATCAGTCAAAATCAGGTGTCCATCTTTGGGTAAGAAGCAAGATTCGCTCACCCAACAGGCTCCCGGATTGAGCTTGCCATAACGGTCTTTGATGCTTTGACGAAACTCTTTATAGCCCCGCGGGAAAATTCCTTCTTTGCGTTGGGTGGGTCGTTCATCTAGAGCCGACACTCCTTGGCTAGAAATTTGACCACCGACCCAGTCGGTAATATCGGTCATACAGACTTTTTTACCAGCCAACAGGGCTTCATAGGCGGTAGCAGTACCGCTAAACCCGCCACCGACCACCAAAATATCGCAGGTAACAGTGGTGATGTTTGTTGGGGTAACAGCGATGGTGGATTGCTGGACAGCCAGAAAAGCTACGGTATTAGCGAGTAATAAAGCAGTTCGTTTCATTGGGTGTGATCGGGTAGATGGTTTTGGCTATTCTCCCATGAGAGATTCAATTTTTCAAAGGGAATGCTAGTCAGGCAAATTTGTTCCCTGATAAGTTGTGGAATGATTTTTCTGGTTACAAGTCAGATATTGTAAGCCTTTCTGGGTTTTATTTGATCATCGCCGTCGGCTGATCTGATAAACTGCGAAGCATTGCTCTGGGCGGGGCATAATCTAGAATATTTACCAATTTTTATTGAGTTTAAAAAGGAATAGCGAACCATGAACGCAATTCGGATATGGGCGGTAGGTGTCAACAGCTTTCGAGAAATCATTCGGGAGCGGATTCTGTACGCGATCGGCATCTTTGCCCTCATTATGGTGGCAGCTTGGCAGATATTGCCAGAAGTAGCCGTCAGTGCCCAAGGCAAAATGATGTTAGATCTGGGCTTAGCCGTCGCTCAAATATTAGGCACAGTAATCGCCGTTTTTGTCGGCTGTAACTTAATCAATAAAGAAATCGATCGCAAGACTATCTTGGCTCTCATCCCCAAGCCAGTGAGCCGTGCGGAGTTAATCATTGGCAAGCATTTAGGTCTCTCGGCTGTAATGGCCGTCATGGTAGTGGGGATGATGGCAATTTATTTGGGGATGCTATCGATCGCCAAAATTCCTTATCAGGCCACACCACTCATTATCTCGGGCTGTTTTTTGTTTCTAGAGCTAGTGGTGATGGTTTCGGTATCGCTGATGTTTGGCTCCATGACTAGCTCACTGTTGGCGACCTTAATGACCGCACTGATTTGGTTTGCTGGTCATGGCACCCAGGGTATGGTGGAGCGTACTAATAGTGGTGTTGCCTCCGGTTCAGCTCTGCGTAAGACCAGCGACATCATGTTTATGATCTTGCCAGACCTCTCTCGGTTGGACTTAAAAAACTTGGCGGTTTATGGCGATTTGCCCACTGCGGCTGTCCTTTGGACTTCGGTGGGCTACGCCCTGCTCTTTACTGCCATCTTTTTGGGTATTACCATTGGGATATTCTCCCGCCGTCAGTTTTGACCCATCCCCATGCAAGCTACTACCCATGACAAGCTAGTTGCCCTTCGTCAGTTGATCAGCGACCTCGATCGAGGGCTAGTAGCCTATTCTGGTGGTGTAGATAGCACGCTGGTCGCCAAAGTGGCCTATGACTGTTTGGGTGATAAATCATTGGCAGTCACAGCCGCTTCGCCTTCTTTGCTGCCAGAGGAACTAGAAGATGCCCAAATTCAGGCAGCGGTAATTGGGATTACTCATCAGGTGGTGAGAACCAATGAGCTGGATAATCCTGAGTACCGTGCCAACCCGGTGAATCGCTGCTATTTTTGCAAGAGTGAGTTGCACGATACTCTCAAGCCTTTAGCACAGCAGCTCGGCTATCCATACGTTTTAGACGGGGTCAACGCTGATGACCTACAAGACTATCGACCGGGCATTCAAGCTGCCAAAGAACGTGGTGCTCGATCGCCCCTCGCAGAACTGGGCATCACAAAAATAGAAGTCAGAGAAATCGCCAAACATTTAGGTTTAACTGTGTGGGACAAACCCGCCCAGCCCTGCTTAAGTTCTCGCTTTCCCTATGGCGAGGAGATTTCGATCGATAAACTCCACCGGGTCGGCAGAGCCGAAATCTATCTACGGAAGCTGGGTTACGAGCAGCTCAGGGTGAGATCGATCGGAGATACAGCAAGAATTGAGCTACCCGCAGAATCGATTGGTCTGTTTGCCAGTAGTGCAGAGTTACCCTCGATCGTCAAAGCTTTGCAGGAGCTAGGATTTGCTTTTGTCACATTAGATCTAGAGGGTTTTACTAGCGGCAAACTGAATCGAGTGCTGGAATCGATTTCTTAGACATCAGATATAATAGGAAAAACAATCGAAATAATACAATGCAAGTCACCTTACCACCGGAATTGGAACTGATGGTAAGCCGCCAACTTACTAGCGGCAAGTACCAAGATGCAATCTCAGTGATTCAGGCAGCGATCGAGTTACTGGAGCAAAAAGAAGACGATATCTACCAAGGAAAGTTAGGTGAACTGCAACAAGCAGCACAAATTGGTTGGGAAGCATCTCAAAGAGGAGATGTGGTGGATGGAAGTGTTGCAATGGCACAAATTAGAGCAAATCTTAAATTTCAACACACAAACAAGTAATAATGACTGCTCAATTTCGCCTGACCCAACCAGCCATTCAAGACATCGAAGAAATTGCTGATCGTCTAGCTCAACAGTCTAGCTCAACAGTCCAGCTTAGAAAGTTCAGAGAATTTTTTAAGTGCATTAGAATCTAAATTCTCAAAAATTATTGCATTTCCAAGAATTGGTAGAAAACGAGATGAGATTCTCTTCAATATGCGGAGTATGCCGATTGAGAACCATGTTATTTTTTACATCCTGATAGGAGACGAAATCGAAATTTTACGGGTGGTTAGTGGATATCGAGATTTAAATGCTTTATTTGAAGAATAAGGATGGATTCTCAATCTGAGTTTATTAGAAAACCATTGAATCTATTCCTGGTCGCTGGTATGACTCAATTAATCCTCAAAAACAAAAAATCTTTTTTTCCTTCACCGGTTTCTGGTTACAATATTTTCTTAACTGTCACAGATCTATGATCCCTGTGGTAAGAGAATATAGATAATCAGCTAGCTAAATTAATATAGGTAAATAGAATCTTATGACTAAAAAATCAGTAGCCAGCCTTTCTGCTGCCGACTTGACTGGAAAAAAAGTGTTAGTCCGTGCTGACTTCAACGTGCCCGTAGATGACAATGGCAAGATTACTGACGATACCCGCATCCGGGCAGCACTGCCCACCATCAAGGATTTGACTGGCAAAGGCGCGATCGTGATTTTATGCAGTCACTTTGGTCGTCCCAAAGGCGTAGATGAAAAGCTTCGTTTAACTCCTGTCTCCGATCGGCTCTCTGAACTCTTAGGCCAAACCGTAGTCAAATGCAATGACTGTATTGGCGATGAAGTAGCCAGCAAAGTTGGAGCCATGACCAATGGCCAAGTTGCTTTGTTAGAGAACGTTCGCTTCTACCCTGAAGAAGAAAAGAACGATCCAGAATTCGCCAAGAAATTGGCTTCGATCGCTGACCTCTATGTAAACGATGCCTTTGGCACTGCTCACCGCGCTCACGCTTCTACTGAAGGTGTGACTAAGTACCTAAAGCCTTCCGTAGCTGGCTACTTGATCGAAAGCGAACTGAAGTATCTCCAAGGGGCGATCGAGTCTCCTCAGCGTCCTTTGGCAGCGATCGTCGGTGGCTCGAAGGTTTCTAGCAAGATCGGTGTTATCGAAACTCTGTTAGACAAATGCGACAAGCTGTTTTTGGGCGGCGGCATGATCTTTACTTTCTACAAAGCCCGTGGTTTGAACGTGGGTAAATCTTTGGTAGAAGAAGATAAGTTGGAATTAGCCCGCGCCCTTGAAGCAAAAGCCAAGGAAAAAGGTGTACAGCTTATTTTGCCTACAGATGTAGTGGTAGCTGATAATTTTTCTCCTGATGCTAATGCTCAAACTGTGGATATCAACAATATTCCTGATGGTTGGATGGGTCTAGATATTGGTCCTGATTCGATTAAGACTTTCCAAGCGGCTTTGGCTGATTGTAAGTCGGTAATTTGGAATGGCCCCATGGGTGTGTTTGAGTTTCCGAAGTTTGCGGCTGGTACTGAGGCGATCGCGCATACTTTGGCAGATATTTCGGCTACAGGTGCAATCACTATTATTGGTGGTGGTGACTCGGTAGCTGCGGTAGAGCAAGTGGGCTTGGCTGATAAGATGAGCCATATTTCTACTGGTGGCGGTGCTTCCTTAGAGTTACTTGAAGGCAAAATTCTCCCTGGAATTGCAGCTTTAGACGAAGCTTAAATTTCTGTATTAAATTAAAATTAGAAAAACCCTGAACAAGTCGGGGTTTTTTTAATTTACAATAACGTGAATCATGAGGACAAAGGTATGTATCAAAACCACCGTATCGATCCATTGCCGACTATGTATGATTTACCCAGTGAAGATAAGGAGGAAATGGGTTTGCCGGATGAATTTCATGACTTTCAGCCGAAGTTATTGCGGGAAACTTGTCAGCCCTTGGTAGATGAGTTTTTTGTAGGGGCTGATCTCAATCTTTACTATGATGTTCGCCACACAGGTTGGTACAAACGACCTGATTGGTTTTTGGTTTTAGGGGCGCCAGCTAGTCAATCGCAGGATGAGCTACGGTGGAGCTATTTAATTTGGCGGGAAGGGGTTGCGCCGTTTTTGGTGGTGGAGTTGTTGTCTCCGGGTACGGAAGATGAAGATTTAGGTCAGACATTGCGGGTTGTTGGGAAACCACCGACCAAGTGGCAGGTTTATGAGCAGATTTTGCGGGTTAATTTTTATGCATTGTATGACAGATACTCGAAGCAGTTTCGGTTGTTTGAGTTACGTGGTAGTGGCTATGTGGAGCTGACGATCGATGGCCAGGGTTTTTGGTTTGAGGCATTACAGTTGGGGCTAGGGCTTTGGAATGGTAGCTATTTTGGGGTGGCAGGTCAGTGGTTGCGTTGGTATGATCGATTGGGTAATTGGGTGGGCACCGATCGAGAACAACTGCTTCAGGCTCAACAAGAGGTT
>JANOXZ010000595.1:0-1993 GCA_031418695.1 Synechococcales cyanobacterium VAR_35_metabat_10 | reverse complement strand
ATTGGCATTTATTCAAAAGATGTTTGTCGCCATTGAGCTGGTTCAATGCCCACCGCATTTACGTATAAACCCCAATGGAGGTGAGGGCCAGTGGAGGCACCGGTTGTACCGATCGCTCCCATCACATCTCCGGGTTGTACCATCATGCCTTCTTGTACATCAATGCGACTGAGGTGCATGAAAATACTGACGACACCTTGGCCATGATCGACACCAATCGCGTTGCCATGTACCCGAAAACCATCTTTGACATAGCCCACCATTACCACTTTGCCCGCAGCGGGCGCAGTCACTGCCGAACCCACGGCACCAGCATAGTCTAAGCCCCGATGGTAGTAATCATTGGCAAACTTGCCGTTGTAGTAGCGCTTTACACCAAAGGGCGTGCTGGTGGGAGCCTTACTTGGAGCTTGAAAAGCGCCGTTCCAAAATTTGACTGGTGAAGATGTGGCTTTGAGAGCGGCCACTCGTTTTAGTTCATATTCAGTGGCCTGTACTCCGGCTTTGCCGGGGGGTAGATTAATGTGCTGAATCCGAAACTGGCGATCGGCGAAGTTTACCGGGATCTGCTGGGTTTTGCCATCAGCAGTGACTTCTACATTACGAACACCTGGTTTTTCTAGAGGAGTAGAGGGAATAAAAGCACGATAGCGATTGCCCTTGACCAAGTAGGCTGGATATGTTTGAGCACCAATTTTAACTGTGGGTTTTACCTGGGGGTTGTCTACCTTAATCTGAATTGCTGCGGTGTCACCCAAACGCGGTGGTGGTTGCAATAGTTCCGATTGCATTGGTACGGCGGGTAATGTAGAAAGAACCAAGCCAGTGACTGTAGCAACTGACGTTACAACAGCACCTCCAGTAAAATGATTAAACATTGAGCCTATCCCTCTGATTTGTGAAATGTAGAATGCTGAGAATTAATAGACATTATTAATAGCATATTTGTTGCCAACTGCTTTTACCCAAAGCAAAAACCGATCCCTATTTATGAGGATCGGCATCAGAAAAACTCACTACTTAACCAACTCAACTTACGAACTAATATTGATAGGCAAAATCTACAGTTAACTGCTGACGGGTAGTAGGGTAAGAAACCATCAAACCTTCGCCCGCTAAAGGATTGTTTTCATCCAACTTCTGACCGGCAACTGAAATATAGACTTCAGCATTGGGGTTGAGGCTGGTAGCGGTGTAAACCACTTGCGTTACTCGATTGATCATCGAAGCACTACCACCACCATTGGCGAACTCTTGCGATAGATCTACATACACACCATCTGGCTTCACTTCTAAGCTCAACAGCTTGGTGTTAGCTGGAATCGAGCCATGCTGACGAGCAAAATCAGAATTGTTTAGCAATTGACCAAAAGCCGAAGAAAGCAACAAACTAGCAGAGGGCTGAGGGGCTAGAGCTAAGAACTCTGAATCTGGAACAACTGGGCGAACACTTTCTGTACTTGGCTGTACTACAGCAGAGTTGGTGCGGGATGTCGCCAAAGCACTTTGTTGTTGTGCTTCGGGCATTAAGAAACCTTTCATCATCACTAGGGCGACGACTGAAGCAAAAACTTTTGAAACACACGAAAACTGAGTAACCATATGCCACCCTACCTTTGTCACCAGGACTTGCTTAATTAATGGAGAAATTCATTTCAGCCAATTTGCTGATTTATACTTCTGATTATATGCACAAGACATAAAAAAAATACCTGTTTTTATCTTAGTTCTATAACTTTTTATTAAGAGTATGGTAGTACACCAGATTATGGAGCTATCTCTCAGGATTTAATTGATATCATTAGCTAAAACCCTTTTGCAATCAATCTTTGTAGCTTTGGATAAAGGTTTTGTAGTGGGACTGAAATCAGTATGTGTACTAAAAAAATAGCTTTTTTTAGTACACATACATCATAAAGATACAATAAGTTTTTCAGTAAATTTGCTGACAACAAGCTGGAAGACTTGATACCTCAAGGATTTGAAAATTTTG
>JANOXZ010000594.1:0-3400 GCA_031418695.1 Synechococcales cyanobacterium VAR_35_metabat_10 | reverse complement strand
ATGCAGCCCCACAATTTCCTGGGTATCAATCAGGAGGGACAAGTAAGCGTGTTCCAGACTATCGGTAATGCTTATGGCCATGTGATTTTACGCGGGGGTGAAGGTCAGCCCAATTATGATTCTAGCAGCGTGGCGGAAGTGGAAGCAGCTTTGAAGAAGGCTGGTCAGCAGCCCCGGATTGTGATCGATTGCAGTCATGGAAATTCCAACAAAGATTACCGTTTGCAGCCAATCGTGTTAGAAAATGTGGTGCAGCAAATTGTGAACGGCAATAACTCGATCGTTGGTCTAATGCTAGAGTCTCATTTGTTTGAGGGCAGTCAATCGATCCCGGCTGATTTGAGTGAGCTGAAATATGGTGTTTCGGTGACTGATAAGTGCATAAATTGGGAACAGACCACCGAGATTATTATGGCGGCGTTTGATCGGCTATAAATCCTTTATAAAATGAATATCCGGTGATACCGATCGAAAGAATTTTGGGGATTTTTAAATGGATGCTGGAAAATTAAGACCAAAGGCGTTTGTGGAAAAACAAATAATAAGCGATCGATATTGAAATCAATACTATTGCGATGTCCATAAACCCTGCCGGACTTGGCTTGGCCGTCCACAAAGCCGGAGTACCCAGAGCAGAATCGGTAGTAGTAAAAAAGATATGGGTGATATTGTTAGCTGCATGAACTCCTAGCGCCAACTCCAACCGATTATCTTGCAAAGTGATAAAAGCTAAGAATACCCCGATCGCAAAATACTGCAAAGCTACCCAGAAAAACCCATTGGCAATCTCTGGATTACCTAGATGGGGCAGCATAAATAACAACCCATTAATAAAAATCAAAACTAGCGGCTGGCGAGTAACCATCCCCATGCCTTGCAGCAAATAACCCCGAAAGAAAATTTCTTCAGCGCTGGTTTGAATTGGCGTTAAAATCATCACCAATAAAAAAGCTAAAGGCCACTTATTAACATTAAAATCAAACTTATAATCACCTGGACTCATCCACAAAGAAATAAATGATGGAATCATCAGAATCACGAACCACACTACAAAACCATAGCTAAGCCGTCGCCAATTAATTCGATGATCAGCAGCAACCAACCCCCAAGCCGATCGACCATGAATACCCCGAACGGCTAAAACCGTCCCCAAAAACCAAAAGACAAACAGAATATTGTTAACTACAAAAGCTTCGATTGATCGAGAACTAATGAGAGTCATAACACTTTCTGTCTTGATACTTCCCGTGAAAAAGAAGGCTATTATTACAGAGACAATACCTCCTACGATCACCCAGAAAAACAGACTCAAAAACATGCCAAAAACATATCGCCACCACTGATTTTTGCCCTGTTGAGCGATACTGAGATAATCAGAAGACATATTTTATTGTTAATATAGGGATATCAGTAAGTTTTTATATTAACAAAAACGGCAGTTAGATTTCTAACCACCGTTTTTAATAACAAATTCTGATCGACTAGGCCGCAGCCAAAATCTTCGCTTTAGCTTTCTTTACTGCCTGAGCAGCTTCCAATTCATCTTGCTTGGTGCTAGCCTTACCAGCCAACTTCTCAGCTTCTGCCAACTCAGCCTTAGCTGCACTAGCATCAATATTGGAGCCTAACTCAGCACCATTGACTAACACAGTTACTTCATTCTCTTCAACTTCAGCAAAACCACCCATTAAAGCAATTTTGATCCATTTATCTTTGCCAGACTTCACCTGCATTACCGCAATATCTAAAGCAGTAACCAAAGGAGCGTGACCAGTCAAAATTCCCACTTGGCCAGTGGTACTAGGCAAAATCACTTCGTCCGCAGTGGCATCCCAGACAGTTTTGTCGGGAGCGATGACTCTTACAGTTAAAGACATAATTAGTTAAATTTTAAAATTTCACAGGGACGGGCAGAGATCTAAGTCCCTGCCCTAAACTTACTTCAACTTAACCTTGAAGTTTTTTGCCTTTTTCGATCGCTTCGTTGATATCACCAACTAAGTAGAAAGCTTGCTCAGGTAAATCATCAAGTTCACCATTCAAGATCATCTTGAAGCCCTTGATAGTATCTTCGAGCTTCACATACTTACCAGGAGAACCAGTAAATACTTCTGCTACGAAGAACGGCTGAGACAAGAAGCGCTCAATCTTGCGGGCGCGAGATACAGCCTGTCTGTCATCTTCTGACAACTCATCCAAGCCCAAAATTGCAATGATATCTTGCAACTCTTTGTAGCGTTGCAGAATTGCCTGGACAGCCCGAGCAGTCTTGTAGTGGTCGTCTCCAACTACCGCTGGCTGAAGCATCGTAGAAGTAGAATCCAAAGGATCTACTGCTGGATAAATACCCTTAGCTGCCAAGTTCCGAGAAAGTACAGTAGTACCGTCTAAGTGAGCAAAGGTAGTAGCAGGAGCTGGGTCAGTCAAGTCATCCGCTGGTACATATACGGCTTGGATGGAAGTGATCGAGCCTTGGGTAGTAGAAGTAATCCGCTCTTGCAAATCACCCATATCGGTACCCAAAGTAGGCTGATAACCTACCGCAGAAGGCATCCGACCCAATAGTGCCGATACTTCGGAACCAGCTTGTACAAAGCGGAAAATGTTGTCAATAAACAACAATACGTCTTGCTTAGAGACATCGCGGAAATACTCGGCCATGGTCAATGCCGAAAGACCAACCCGCATTCTGGCTCCAGGCGGCTCGTTCATTTGACCGTAAACCAAGGCAATTTTGGAATCGTTCAGGTTATCTTTTTTGATTACGCCAGATTCCATCATTTCGTTGTAAAGGTCATTACCTTCACGGGTGCGTTCGCCCACACCACCAAATACAGATACACCACCATGGTTGATCGCAATGTTGTTGATCAATTCCATCATGATTACGGTTTTGCCTACACCGGCTCCACCAAATAGACCAATTTTACCACCGCGACGGTAAGGAGCCAAAAGATCCAATACTTTAATGCCAGTCTCGAATACCGAGGGCTTAGTTTCTAGCTCAGTGAGCTTCGGAGCATCCCGGTGAATGGGCATAGTTTCATCTGTGCCAACTGGGCCACGATTGTCTACGGTTTCACCCAATACATTAAAAATACGTCCCAAAGTAGCAGGACCAACAGGCACCATAATCGGTGCGCCAGTGTCGTTAACAGCCATGCCGCGCACCAAACCATCGGTGGTGCTCATCGCTACGGCACGTACTTGGTTGCCGCCTAAAAGCTGTTGTACTTCGCAGGTAACGGAGACATCCGCACCGGCTTCATTTTTGCCTTCAACCTTGAGGGCATTGTAAATTTGGGGCATGGAGCCGCCGGTAAATTCTACGTCGATTACGGGACCGATGATCTGGGTAATCCGTCCCACTTTGGTTGTTGCTGCGGTGGTAGCCATGTGC
>JANOXZ010000593.1:0-6350 GCA_031418695.1 Synechococcales cyanobacterium VAR_35_metabat_10 | reverse complement strand
GAAGAATTCCAAAAATATGTTGAATTAATAAACCATAGACCAAGAAAATCACTTGACTATAGAACACCTTATGAGGTATTCTTTTCTGTACCAGTATAGCAGCGTTGCACTTCAGTTTTGAATTGGCCCTACCTTGGCTACTTGGCTTTGCGCTAAGGAATATGGATCCGAAGCTAAATCAGCAGCTTCTTGGGCTATTTCAATGCTTCTGGGGTTCAGCTCTTTTAAGGTAGCTTCCGGCACTTTGCCCTTAACTTGTGGCCCAACACTTTGCTGAGAATACTTAGCAACTTTCTTACGATTAATCCAAAGATCGCTATCTACTTCCCGAATACCGGGCGTATAAAGCGCACCATCGCCTTTTCGGTGGCCTTTGATATTATCTAACGAGACGATCGCATCCACGCCTAGCCGCGCACACCAACTACTTGTTTGACAGGTGCCTTTCATCAGCCCAGAAACACCTGATATAGCTGAGCGAAATTGCACAACAGCGCGATTTGCCAGAGAATCAACCGCTCGATCGATCTCATCAGATTTAATTCCGTAGTTTGCGAGGCGCGATTGATCTATGTAGCCTTGCTCTAGGTAATCATTGAGCAAGCTTTGAGTTTGTGCAGGATCTAGCTGAATCTCTTTTTTCCGAAAAACTTTACTGATGCTTGTTGCTATTTCACTCTTGAGCAGCAGATCTCTCATGGTAGATGTTCCGATCAGCATCGTGCCGTCGCCCATGATATCCAGCAACCTGTCTACTTCCTGGGTGGACAATTGCTTGGGAGTTTCCCGAGTTGGATCATACTCGGCCAATGGCGTATCGCCAATCGATCGACTGCGATTGTCTACAATCAATATTCTAGTGGTGCCGCCCTTTGTTTTTGTCTGAGTATAGCCATCGCTAACTATTAACGACCCATAGGCCACTGCATTATGGACAGATGCTTCGCCAGAATCAAAAATTGGCTGTTGTCTCAATAAATCAGCAATTTCAGGAGAGGCGAAATAGCCCAAAGAACCACTAGTGAAAACTAGCTCCCTTCCCTTGGTTGCTAACGTCTCAATATCAGAAACCTGGATGCCGTCGTAATATTTTGCGACAGATAGCTGGCGCTGACCCACTTCGCCACTCAAAAAGCATTGCTGAAGCCACTCCTCAAGATATGAGCACTCAATATCTTTAGTTCGAGCTACACTTTCACCTGTAGCTGGATCTAGTTTTTGCAGTGATTTGCCAGTTTTGATATCGAACTCAGGTATCCGCAGCATTTTAGAACGTTAACTCCTCCACCGGGATCTCAAGATTCGCTACACCATGTAACGTTCTCCACTCCTCAATGGTCAGTAGCTCATGGTTACTTTTGTAGTTATCCTGATCATGGAGATCATCAGGTAGATCTTCGACGCAAAGATCGTGTGATGCCAGTAAATCGCCAATGCTATCCGTCATAAAAACCCCTGACTAGAAAGAATTATCAAACGTGGCAACAGCGGCAGCCATGCTAGCTGCAACTTTCGATGACGATGGATATCCTTGAGTTGGGTCGATCCCAGCTTCTTCCATAGTTTCTTGCCATGCCATCTCGATATCAGCAAACAAGTCATCAGATTGGACAAAAGTTGTAGCACTTAGCTGCGCTTGTATCTTCGCTCTTTCTTCAAGGGTTAAATTCGGGGAAGTATTGGAAACCATAACTACATCACCTGGGATAATATAAATTCTGTAATCGTTATTTATCATCGTTCAAATCCTTTGGTTGTGACAGCGGCAATTTCTGGTTGAGGAGCAACAGCAATGCTCTGACGCATTGTTTTCGCCTCTCCCCATGATAGCCTAAACGCAGGATTTACAAAATTTGCATCTCGATCGCGTGGATCTTTTGCAGCTTCTGGTGTCCCAGCTATTTGTCGTTCACCAATATCTTTGATCGCATCTAGTTTGCTCTGGGGTTGCCCAGATTTGAGAGCAGCTTTGTACCAAGTTATTATCTCTTGCCTAGATGGCTGCAAGAAATTTTTCATGGTCTGCGATCGGCTTTCCACTTGCTCCCATGACAACCTAAACTCAGGGTTCACGAAATCAATGTCTCGATCCTGCGGACTCTTGGCAGCCTCTGGTGTCCCAGTTATTTGCTGTTCTCCAATGCTTCTGATCGAGTTAAGTGCAGATTCGTCGCTTCCGAGCATCTGCGCAGCTATGTACCACCTTGAAATTTCACCCCTTGTAGGAGAAACCACTGAATCGACCATAGCCGCCCATTCAGCGTACTCCTCCCTAGATATGCTGAGTCCTGGATTAATATAATCATCCGTTCTCTGCTCAACAGGGACACCGGCTACTTGAGCCTGACCATATTTTATAATCGTGGCCGTGACACTACTTGGCGCTTCAGATATGATTGCTGCTTTATAAAAGCCCATCAATTCACCACGAGTAGGAGATACCACAGTTGGTTGAATCTCTTCTACTGCCGACACTTCTGGAAGATCAGCAAACAATGGATCATCCACATCTGCTTCGCTTACTGGCTGTTGCGATCGGTCCACCAAAGGCGTGAATTTCAATTTAGCAAAAGCCTCAGCCATCGCCGCAAAACCTGTTTTAACCTGATCTTCGTTGAGGGCTTCACCAGCAGCCTCTAGGGTTGGCTCAGTCAAACCAGATTCAAGATTTGCATCATATTCATCGATCGACTGGATGGCATTTTCTAATAGATCTACTTGATCAGCCGTCGCTTCTTCTCCTACGCCAGGAGCAGGAAGGCTGGCTGTGAGTTCAGCATTTGTTTCGACGACAGTAGGCTTTTGCAGGACTTCTGCCACTGCGGCTTCAATGTCTGGATGCTCAGTAACAATTCTTTCAATAGTGGCTTCAGTCCTCTCAGCCTCATCTTCGATCGATTGATCAATATCGTCTAAGGCTGGCTGCTCAGGATCTGCTCCAGCAATTGCTTGGATGGCAGCATCAAGCTTCTCTACCACATCTTCGATCGGTCGATCAAAATCAACACCTAAATCAAGGTTCTCATCAACCGCTTCAAGGGTGGCGCGCAATTGTGCAGCCTCTTGTTCGATCGGTCCATTCTCCTCAGCAACTGGAGTAAATTCCGGCACCCCTTTTCCGAGAAACTGACGCGCTGACCTTCTGGTGGAATCAAAGCTACGGTGGTCATCTTCAGGAGCACACAGAATATGACCTCCTTGGTAAAGCCGATCGGCAAATTTTTGGGTGTGTTCTGCCGACAACCTCATGCTCATCGCCGTTCCTGAAGAATTCATAGTGAACCCTTCAGTATTAAATTCACGAGCAATTTCTTCGTACTTTACCCTGTTAGAAACTATTGCTACCTGCACCGTGTAAGTGTTTGATGCCCTATATGCCTTAGAATCCGTAAAAATACTCAGGCAGTTGTCAGATGTTTTCAAGACAGCTTGGTACTGTGCCATGAACTCTACAGCTCTTTCTGCATCAGGGAATGGTACTTTCACCTCATTGAGTGATTGAGTATAATTCCAGCCTTTTGGCATTAGGATACCGGCTTGTGTTTCTCCATTTTCAGTGGAGAAATTGACTAGAGCGCCCCTTAAAGGCGCTAATTGGTAAGCTCTGAGGATATTGCCAGTAATAATTACTCTTGTTTCTCTCTCATCGGCCTGCCTTTCATCAAATAAATGGTATGAAGTCTCAGAAGAAGCACTAATTTCAGCATGTTTCTGAGTCCTTCTTTTTACGTCTTGATTAAGAACTGATAACGGCAGGCTGATCTCTTTGCCACCATCTGCTAAAAATATTTGGATTTTCCAGCGATTTGGTGAGACTGGATTTGCTACGGAAGATTCTTTGCAAGAGTAGTTACCAATTACACCCTTATGACGCTCTCCCTTGTAAAAGAGATCGATCGACTGTCCAATAGGGTGAAACTGGATGTGGCGAGAGATTGCTGAACTACTTTTGCTTATTTTTTTACTGGTGTCATCTTTCGAGCGTTTTGCAACGTTAACGGCTTCTTTGTCACCGATTTCTTCCGCAAGAGCAATTTTTTTGTCGAAAGGGGTGGTTTTTACTGTTGTATAGCGCTCTTTGATTATTTCTAGCTCATTCCTAATTGCGAGTGAGCGTTGTAGTCCTGCCTCGATAATATCTTTTACAGTAAAGCTTCCTAGTTCATCGATGAGTGACTGATCCATGTTAATTAACATGTTATTCACCAACTGCAACTGAGTCAAAGGTTTATCAATCACATTAACTTCCGCCATTTGGGCGTAGGCACCAGCACCCATGACTCCCGCTAAATCTTCACGAGATTCAATTACTTCGGCTTGAGCTAGCAGTGATGCCCTAAGATCCAGGCTTGGAGCAGATAAGGGATCTCTACCGATGGCTCGTTCACGCTGGAGTAGGCTGGCATATTCTGATTCAATTAATCCATACAACTCCTGTTGCTCTGATACTGGCAACAGAGGAATGCGCCCCGTGACTTTTAATACCATTCCATCCAAATCCAGCATATCCAAATCTTCGTCTTCGCTGATATCGATCGGCAGACCCATCCTGGCGTTTAAGTCTGGCCGTTCAGAGATGATTTGGGCTACTGCCAAATCCCCCAGGAAATTGAAGAAATCCAGTCCCTGAACAGAGTGAACACTATCTCGATCGCCCGTGGCATTAGCATTAAGGCTAGCCATTTTTCTCATCAGGTTGGCAGTTAACCTTTTTTCAGCGGGTATGCCAGCCGCCATGATTGTGTATTCTGGCTTGTTTACTTGGCCGGTACGATTGACTCTACCCAGCAACTGCATGTAGACGTTGATATCCGGTTCAGCCTGCCCCAAAATCATGTGACGAGGGCGTTGATCCTGAAATCGTTCTGAAGAGTGCAGGCTGAGTCCAGATGAGGCCGATCGATTAATTACCAAAACATCCAATTGGCCATCATTGAACCGATTAACCGTGTCATTTTTGGCGTTGGCGCTCGTCTCTTGACCACCACGCCGAATATATTTGGGCAAGCCCTCACCATACTGGAGAGTGTGAGTTCTCCCTGTGATTTCCCCAACTTTGTAGCCAGCCTTGGCTATCTCTGCCTTGATGTAATCTATTGGAGACAATGGAATATCAACATTTTTCAGTTCTTCGATCGCTTCTTGAGCTTGCTCATAAATGTCATAGGCTTCTGGGCCAAGTTGATCATCTGTAAGGCGTTCTCTTGTAGTGCCTCCAGAAGTTCTCACGATTATTTCCCGAGTTCTCTCTAGGTATTTAGTAAGTACCGCTGCAAAGTTAACATTCATGTCCTCGCCGGGATCAAGACCATATTTTTCGGCGTATTCTTCGATAATGCTGCCCATGGTATTGCTGAGGGTGATTACTGGCTTTTGGCCATTGGCCAATGCGGTGATCGCTTCTTGGGCAATTCCAGCGCTTTTTTGTGCCAGCAAGTATTGACCAACAACGTTGTGCATTAGAGCCGTGAAATTCACGCTTGTGATGGATGATTCACCAGTCGAAGTATCGTTTTGCATGAATCGCCCAGAGGCTTTCATGTCTTTTCGCATCGCTTTTATGGCTTCTTGCTTGGCGAGGTCAAAGCTAACGATAGTAGCCATTGCTGCTGACACTTTATCAGCCACATCTATATCAATTTCAACCGTCTTACTATTAAAAACAACGCCATCAAAGGTGCGCTCTCTTCGGAGATATACTCCCGTTTCAGCCATCTGAGATGCCATGACCTGTTGTAATGGCACTCCACCTTCTTGAATAATCTCCAGCAATACTTCAGGAGAATCTACGATTTTTCTGAGTGGAGTTTTACCAATGTAGAGAGATAAAGTAGTTAGGTTCTTGGCGTAAGTGGCCGAAGAAAATGTTGCCAAAGCAGATTCTTCAATAATTTCTCTAGCAAAATCTGCTCTGTTTGATGGCAGTCCCGCTTGTCGATAGGCTTGTTTTTCAGAACCCCCCGCATTATGACTTTCATCAAAAATCACTAAGCTCTTAGGAGCCAATGCTTTCATGGCATCCCGTCGATCTGTATTTTTCCCTGCGACAGTTTGCATCTGGGCGTAAGTACTGAAGAGTGCATTTTTACCTTCTGGTAAAACGCCGCTGTTAACTATTTCTCTCATTACTTCGTGGTGTTTTTCCGCACCAGGAGTTCTCAGGAAACTTTCGCCATTTTCGCTCAGACTCAATTTCAAACTGTTGTTAGTATTGGACTTTGGACATTTTTAGATTTGTTACAGCTCAAATTTACCCAATCGCTAACGATAGGCGAATAGATAGTTGTAGTTTTAAGAATTACGACAAACTAAGCAACGATCGGAGCTTTAGCTTTTCGAGACTTGCCCTT
>JANOXZ010000592.1:0-15917 GCA_031418695.1 Synechococcales cyanobacterium VAR_35_metabat_10 | reverse complement strand
CTTTCTTACCGAATCTGCACCAATTAGATTTTCTGGCTGGCACCTTTGATGGCAAACCAGCCTTTGATAATGCCGCACGCAGCCTACCAGAATATGCCACCGCTTATTTCCTAGTAAAAAAATGAGTGATCCCTATGATTGGATCGATCGATCCCTCAACACCATCCAAAAAGCCCAATGGCATCGCAGTCCAGCCCCGATCGAAGCTAGTCAAGGCAACTACATTACTGTCGCTGGTAAACACCTCCTCAACTTTGCCAGCAATGATTATTTAGGCTTAGCTACAGATTCCAGGCTGAAAGCTGCGGCGATCGCTGCAATCCAAACCTATGGCACAGGTAGCACTGGTTCTCGGTTAGTTACCGGACAACGACCACTGCATCAAGAGTTAGAGAAATCGATCGCCACTTTCAAGAAATCAGCAGATGCCTTAGTATTCAGCTCCGGCTATGCGGCAAATTTGGGTACGATCGCGGCTTTGGTCGGAAATCGAGATTTAATAATTACCGATCAATACAATCATTCCAGCCTCAAAAATGGTGCAATTCTCAGTCAGGCCAAAGTATTGGAGTATCGGCATTGCGATCTAGATCATTTGCGGGAACTATTGGGAAAGCATAGAACCCAATCCCGTCGCTGTTTGCTAGCGACTGACACAGTATTTAGTATGGATGGCGATCTCTGTCCTTTGCCCGGAATCATGGAATTAGCGACAGAGTTTGACTGCATGGTACTGGTGGATGAAGCCCATGCGACAGGGGTATTAGGGGCAACTGGAGCAGGCGCGATCGAGCATTTTGATTTAGACTCCGATCGAATAGTTTGCATTGGCACACTCAGCAAAGCTTTGGGTAGCTTGGGCGGCTATGTTAGCGGCAGTGCTAAGTTAATCGATTTTCTCCGCAACCGTTGCGCTAGCTGGATTTACACCACAGCCTTGTCTCCAGCAGATACAGCGGCTGCTTTGATGGCGATCGAACTAATTACCAGTCAACCAACCATCCGCCAGCAACTCTGGCAAAACATTGAGTATTTTAGAGAACTAATAGCTGCTACCAACATCCAAATACTCCCTTCAGATTCAGCGATTATTTGTTGGGAGTTACCAAGTGCCGAAATTGCTTTGCAGATTTCTAAAATGCTCCGTGACCAAGGAATCTTTGCCCCCGCCATCCGGCCTCCTACTGTCCCCACTAGCCGCATTCGGTTGACGGTGTCAGCGAATCATCGATCGGCAGATATCAAAAAATTGGCTACTACACTAGAATCATTAAGCGCGTAGGGTGGGTTCTACCTCGAAATATCTAATTTTGGAGCTGCTATTTGGTGATGAAGTTGCAAATATTTCTAAATATTCTGCCTATTTCTATACCGATCGCCCATAGTAGAAGATATCACTCTCATTAGGCAGAAACCTATGGCAACTATCTGGGTAAATGAACAGCGCGACCCCTTGGGTTTGATGTATTCTTGCATTGCTTCCTGCGACCATCAACTAGCCCAGGAATGCCATGTATCTTTTGAAGCCGAACTTAGCGCTGAACAAAAAAAACTGGGCTGGCAAGCAAAACTCTATGTAGTAGAAGACTGGGATAAAGTACCGGTTAATTCTTTAAAACTTGGATAAGGCTTCTGAACCAGATTCCGCTAAGATAGGTGGTGATAACATCATCTATCTAGCTAGCTATGTCAGTAAATCCAGTGCGTCCAGTTTTGTGGGAAACCGATCGAGTACGCCTCATCGACCAGAATCGTTTGCCCCAAGAATGCACTTGGGTCGAAATTAATCGCAGCGACGAAATGGCCAATGCTATCACCACTATGATCGTGCGCGGTGCCCCAGCGATCGGTGTAGCCGCTGCCTACGGAATGTATTTGGGTGCCCGAGAAGTAGAAGCCGATAGCGCTGCTGAGTTTATTAAGGGCATGGAAAAAATTGCCATTAAGCTGAAAGCCACCAGACCGACTGCCGTGAATTTGTTTTGGGCGATCGATAAAATGATGGAAGTGGTTAAGGCCCAGCCTGGTAATTTACCCGGAATTTTAGCAGCAGCTAAGCAAATTAATGCTGATGATATTCGGACTTGTGAAGAGATCGGCGATCACGGGGTAGCAGCGTTGCCCAAGACTCCTGGCAAACTAAGATTATTGACTCACTGTAACGCTGGAGCCTTGGCTACGGCTGGGTATGGTACTGCATTGGGGGTTGTGAGATCGGCTTGGCGCGATGGTCGGTTGGAGCGGTTATATGCCGATGAGACTCGTCCACGCTTACAGGGTGCAAAGCTGACTACTTGGGAATGTGTCCAAGAAGGTATTCCGGTAACTTTGCTCAGCGATAATATGGCTGGTCACTGTATGGTCAAAGGCATGATTGATGCGGTGGTGGTGGGAGCCGATCGAATTACGGCTAACGGTGATGCTGCCAATAAGATTGGGACTTATAGTTTGGCGTTGGTGGCACAGGCGCACAATGTACCGTTTTTTGTGGCGGCACCACTTTCGACGATCGATTTTAGTTTGGCCGATGGCAGCTTGATTGAAATTGAAGAACGGGATACCAAGGAAGTCTCGAACGTGGGTGCTACGGTAATTTGCCCAGAAGGAGTAGAGTTTTTCAACCCGGCTTTTGATGTCACTCCTGCTCGGTTGATTGCTGGAATAATTACTGAATTTGGCACCTTTGCCCCGGCAGACTTAATTAAACTAAAGGAAAAGATTTAGTCAATAGCCCAATTTACTTCAGCGGATTCCCAATCAGTTAGAGATTCTCTAGATTGTCGCCACTCTTCGGGAATACCTTCATATCCCACATATAGAACAACAATTCCACCAACGATCGCACAAGTAGTATCCCGATCGCCCAAGCCACTAACTGTCGCCCACATTGCTGCCTCAAAATCATTCAGATGTCTGGCGACACACCACAGGGTAAAAGGTACAGTATCTTGAGCTGATATCAGCGAACCATTTCCTAGCGACACTGTTGCTGTGGTCACACTATAATCAAGTGGTAATTTGCTGGCATTTTTAATCCCACTGGTAGTCTCACTATCTGGTAACCGATCGAGGATGAAATCAAACATTTCAAGACGATCGATGTTTGTAGTTTTGCGATTATTCCATGCCCAAGCGGCGGCTAAGGCGATCGCTAAAGCTCCTACTTTTCCTTCCAGATGGCTATGGGTAACTTCCGCCGATGCTAAGGCTTGACTTTTTAGTTGTTCCAGATCTTCTGCATAAAATCCACCCAAGGGCGCAACTCGCATTGCGGCACCGTTGCCGTAGGAACCACTGCCACTAAAAACCGCTGGAGCTACTGTTCTCCAATCTTCACCTTTACAAAATTCTTGCAAGACATGATGAGCCATTCCACCATATCCTCGGCGGGGATTTCGTCGATAGTTGATCGCAAAGCGGCTCGCTAAATAATCTTGATCGATCTCTCCCCGGTCACGCAATGTTTCAACCAGCCCAATGCCCATAATAGAGTCATCGGTAAGATGCCAGGGCGGTGCCGGTAACGCTCGGTGATCGATCGCCATTAACATCGTATCGATATTTCCAAAAAACATTTGGCCGAAGGCATCACCGATCGACAAACCTTCAAGTGCTAATTCTGCTCTGGCCAATGATTCCATGATAGTTGTGAAGAAACGATTCTGAAAAGATTATAGCCGCTCCAGACTATGACGTTTTCTGATGCAACGCTGAGATTGAGAGTCAATAATGCCTTGCTCTAGGACAATAAAATCATCTAAAATGGTGGATTCACATCACTTTGGGCAACATTCATGGCACGAGATCTACGGGCATTCCTCAAAATACTGCAAGAACGTGGCCAGCTAAGAACGATCGACACCTTAGTAGATGGTGACTTAGAAATTGCCGAAATCTCCAACCGGATGCTGCAATGCGCCGGTCCCGGCCTGTTATTCACCAACGTCAAAGGCTCCCCTTACCCCGTCGCCGTCAACATCATGGGCACCGTAGAACGTATCTGTTGGGCAATGGGCATGGAAAAACCCGAGGAGCTAGAAGATCTCGGTCGCAAATTAGCCTTGTTGCAGCAGCCTAAGCCTCCTAAAAAAATTGGACAGGCGATCGACTTTGGCAAAGTTTTATTTGATGTGGTCAAAGCCAAACCCAGCCGCGATTTCTTTCCGCCTTGTCAGCAAGTAGTTATCCAGGGCGACGAAGTAGATCTCAACAAAATTCCGATGATTCGCCCCTACGTCAACGATGCGGGCAAAATCATCACCTTGGGATTGGTGATTACCAAAGACTGCGAAACCGGCACCCCCAACGTGGGAGTGTATCGATTACAACTACAGTCTAAAAACACCATGACTGTGCAATGGCTCTCGATTCGCGGCGGCGCTGGTCATTTGCGCAAGGCAGCAGAACGGGGCAAAAAGTTAGAGATAGCGATCGCCCTGGGTGTCCATCCCCTGATCATCATGGCGGCAGCAACACCAATCCCTGTAGATCTCTCGGAGTGGCTATTTGCGGGTATCTATGGTGGTGCTGGAGTCAAATTAGCCAAGTGTCGCACCATTGATCTGGAAGTCCCCGCTGATTCGGAGTTTGTTTTGGAAGGCACTATTACTCCTGGCGAAGAAGCGATCGATGGCCCGTTTGGCGATCACATGGGTTACTACAACCAATCCAAAGAAGGCCCCATAATTAACTTTAACTGCATCACCCATCGCCGTGATCCGATTTATTTAACTACATTTAGCGGTCGGCCACCAAAAGAAGAAGCCATGATGGCGATCGCCCTTAACCGCATCTATACACCCATTCTGCGTCAGCAGGTGCCCGAAATTGTCGATTTCTTTTTGCCCATGGAAGCGCTTAGTTATAAAGCGGCGATTATCTCGATCAAAAAAGCTTATCCCGGCCAAGCTCGCCGTGCGGCGCTGGCCTTCTGGAGTGCTCTACCCCAGTTTACCTACACTAAGTTTGTGATTGTAGTTGATCAAGATATCAACATCCGCGATCCGCGCCAGGTAGTGTGGGCGCTGAGTTCCAAGGTCGATCCCCAGCGAGACGTGTTTATTATTACTGATACACCCTTCGATAAATTGGATTTTGCGACTCCTAAGATTGGTCTGGGCAGCCGCATGGGTGTGGATGCCACTACTAAGGTTTACCCAGAAACTGAGGCGGAATGGGGTGCGCCGTTAGAGTCTGATCCTGATGTGGCTAGGATGGTCGATCGAAAGTGGCAGGAATATGGACTCAGTGATATCAACTTAAACGAAGTGAATGCCAACCTCTTTGGGTACGATATGTAAGATGGTCTGGACAATTGCTGCTTTTCTGTTCCAGATTACATTTAAGTCTCATGTGATATTACTGGTAATTCACGAAGTCCATCTGCCACCCGCCACCGAATCTAGATTATCCACATAAATATGTGAAACCCAAGACCCAATCTTGCCCTGGTAACGAACTAGCGCTGCAACCACAATTAACTCGTGATACTCTAGGGTGGAATTAGCATCATAGACCGAAAGATATAGACTACCCAAGGTTTTACCCGGTAGCACCGAAACAATCTCTAAATCTGTGGGTACAGTTTCTTTGGCTCTAGCTAAGTCAGCTAAATGGATAGATTGCAGTGCTTGGCCATAGAGATGCCAAGGGGCTGGAGGATAGGACATAATTTACCAAGCCAGAAAGAGGTTTCTTTTTTGAGTTTGACACAGATGTAAAAGGCTTGCATTATCTAGTTTGGGTGAAGAAGATGGCAGAACAAGACAAGCGCAGACTGCGGTGGCGATTACTGTTGGGCGAAAGCACCGAAGACTTACTGGGTGGTTTATCGGCAGAATGGCAAGACCGCGAAACCGCGATCGGCTACCTGTACGATCGAGAAAATGCCGATCGAAATATCCGTAAAGACCAACAAGATCGCTCTGGTAGCTTAGATCCGAGCGAACTCACTGTGCCAGATTGGATTAATGCCGTCCATGAACTATTTCCTCAAAAGACGATCGAGCGCCTAGAAAAAGATGCCCTAGAGCGTTATCACCTGGAAGAAATGGTCACTAACCCTGATCTGTTAGCGCGGGTGCAGCCCAGCCCCACTTTACTCAAGGCTGTGTTGCGGACAAAGCATTTGATGAACCAAGCTGTTTTAGAGATGGCGCGGGAATTAGTGCGGAAGGTCGTGGAGCAGTTAATGGAAAAAATAGCTCAATCGGTGCAGTCGCCGTTTTTAGGGAGTATTAATCGCCAGCAGCGCTCTTACCTGAAAGTCGCTAAGAACTTTGATGCTCGGACTACCGTGAGAAGGAATTTACGGAACTACAACCCCGATCGGCAGCAGCTAGTTATTGAAACTCCTTATTTTAACTCTCGTGTTCGTCGCCAAGCCGATAAATGGCAGATGATTATTTTAGTTGATGAGTCTGGCAGTATGTTAGACAGCGTGATTCACTCGGCAGTGACGGCGGCGATTTTTTTTGGGGTGAAAAGTTTAAAGACTCATTTGTGTTTATTTGATACCTCGGTGGTGGATGTGACAGCAGATTGCACTGACCCGGTGGAAACTTTGATGAAAGTGCAGTTGGGGGGCGGTACAGATATTGGGGGTGCTTTGAGCTATGCAGCGACCTTAGTGGAAAACCCGCGTCGGACTATAGTTGTTTTGATTACCGATTTTTATGAGGGAGCACCGATCGATCGATTGTTGAGTGTGACGAAGCAGCTTGTAGAAAGCGGTGTGCATTTATTGGGCTTGGCGGCCTTGGATGAGCAAGCTAATCCAAACTATGATCGAGATCTGGCGCAGCAGATGGTGAATTTGGGTGCCCAAGTAGGAGCCATGACTCCGGGGGAGTTGGCGACCTGGGTGGCGGAGAAGGTGACGTAAGATGCGTCAAGATTTGTTGTTATTGACCAGTGATGATTTAGTTACTTTGAGCAATCGGGGGATTGTGAAACGTGCTCAGCAAGAAATGCAGTCATTGGAGCTACAGGCCGAGTTGCAGGAAGATGCTGCGGGCAATGTAGAAGTCCAGTGGTCTGATGAGGTTTGTTGTAAGCTACCTGCCAATATGACGATCAGCCAAGGACAATGTAGTTGTCCGGCGACTAGTCTGTGTCGGCACATCGTGCGATCGGTTTTGGCTTATCAAGCCCAGGATTTGAATACAGAACAGCCAGAGCCAGTGCCAATTGCTTGGAATCCGGCGGAGATTAGTGATGAGTTATTGAATACTAAGTACTCCAAGTCTCAATTGGCTAGGCTGCGATCGCAATATGCAGCAGGTTTGGTGATTGGTGTAAACTGTGGCACCAAGCCCACCGCCCATTTTCATACCTTGTCTTTAAACCTACGCTTTCTAGTCCCCAATGATCCACGTTATACCCATTGTGATTGTAGTGAGGCAGCACCTTGTAGTCATGTGCCTTTGGCGGTATGGGCTTTTCGGGAATTGGGCGATCGCTCTCATGGATTGATTTCTACGGCCATTGAGGTGATTCCCACCGCTTTACTCGATGATATCGAAACCCATTTATCGGAGTTAGCAGAATGCGGGATTGCCAATATGGAACGTACTTTGCCCGATCGATTAAACCGCCTAGAACAACATTGTCGGGCTGGGGATCTGGTATGGTTAGCAGAAATTTTGGTGGATTTACTGCAAGCTTATCATCTCTATCAACGACGAGATGGAAGTTTTGCGCCCGATCGAGTGGTTGCTCTCTTAGCTGAACTATGGATGCGTAGTGATGCCATTCGCCATCGAGATTTGAGTGGTCATCAAATTCCCCAGCTTTTCATTGGGGGCAGTCAACTGGATAAAACCAGCAGCTTAGGCACCAGTCGCTTGGTGGGTCTGGGGTGTGGCGTGACCATTCAAACCAAAGGAGTCACTTTGACTACTTACTTGCAAGATGCTGATTCGGGTACTTTGATGGCGATACCCAAGCACTTTGTTAGTATTGATAATCAGCCAGCAGATTTTCAGCAGCTCGCCCAAACTACGATCGGCAAAGGTTTGAGCCTAGCGAGTATCGGTGCCGGACAGTTGTTAATTAAAGGTGGTAAACGCACCCCTAGCTATGAATTTGTGCCCGGTCGCAGTGCTTTGAGCCTACATCCCCAATCTTTCCGCTGGGAGCAGCTTCGATCGCCGTTATTAGTCGATTCCTTTGCCGATTTACAGGCCACTTTGGTTGATTTACCGCCTCGATCGCTTCGTCCTCGCCGGGTGACCGAGAGTTTACATGTGCTGCCGATCGCTCAGGTCGAGCAAGTATCTTTTGATCCAATTACCCAAAATATTCGCGCTACGCTGTTGGATGCAGCGGGCGATCGATCGTCACTAATTCATCCCTATACCAGTCGTGGTGCAGCAGGAGCCGAGGCTTTGCTGGAGCAATTGAAATCTCAAGAGCTGCGGTTTGTGGCTGCTCAGGTGAGCTTGGGAGCGGGTGGATTGGTGCTAGCGCCATTATCCTTGGTCTTTGAGTCTGATGGTCAACGGAGCTTGCTGCAACCTTGGATTGATGCGGGGGAAAATGCAACTGCGGCTTCATTGGATGCCTCAGTAATGCCCGCGCAATCACCAGTAGCTGATTATTTGCAGCAATTATCGATCGCTCTCGCAGATCTATGGTTGGTAGGATTAAGTAAGGCCGATGAAATGCACTGTCGGCAGTGGCAAGAGTTATTGGAACAAGGGAGATCGATCGGCTTTCAGCGATTATTGCAACCGCTAGAATTGTTGAGTACAGCGCTTGAACATAAGTCTCACACTTTGGTTCAGGATCTCCAACCGGCAATTAATGCCTTGGCCACTCTCACGGTCTTGAGTGAATTATCTCATCAAGCAACTGCCGAATAGCTCGATAGCAATCCTCCAGATAGCCAGCCTCAGCCGATTGTGCGGATGGTGGAATTCATTGAATGAGTGATGGTTATTAGTCTTTTCGTCAGTAGGCAGACTATGATGGTAAAAGAAACCAATGCTTTAGTCTCATGTCCATTACTGCCACTGATACTCTCACGCTGTCGATCGAGCGCTTGCCCCTAGCTGTCTACTACGAAATCGCAGCGCATTTACGGCAGTTATCAGGTATCCAGGTAGAAATATTGCCCCAAACCAACCCTAACTTTGATTACTTACAAAGTCAGGTAGGCGGTTTGTTGATCGATTGCAGTAAGCTCAGTGTGATCGATCGCAGTAAAGCCACCGAAATATTAGACTATTACCATCAGCGATATGGAGCCACCGAATACCACCGACCATAGCCAAATTTTAGGGAGCCGGTTGCGCAAAATTTTTAGGTGTTTCGTCAGTAGACTGTGTGCTTACTATCACCGAGGACACTGCATTTTTCAAACCCGTACAGTCTTTAATTGTCATTAACTAGAAGCACTAGTATAAAACCTCAGCGCAAATCTCCACCAGCGATTAGCTACAAACATTAGCAACATTGCCAAGCCGATCGAGCTACTTATACTCCACCAACTCACCCGCCCCAGAAATACTTCGGCGGGTACTGTGGTGATAAAACTCACTGGCACTACAAAAGTAAAAAAGAATCGATAGACCGGCGGGTAAGCCACCAACGGATAGCGACCAGCTTCTAGTAAACCACGCAACACTTCGGTCACATTGTAGATTTTTACAAACCAAATGCTAGTAGCTCCTAACATAAACCACAGGCTATACAAAATCAAAAAAGCCGAAATTAGCGGCACAATGCCCAGCAAATAATTAATTGGTGCCACACCCATCTTCACACCCCCATAAACAATTAAGCCCGTGCCTAACAACACATCTGGCAAACCCCAAGGTGAAATCGATCGAGTAGAAAGCCAAAACTGACTACTAATGGGCTTCAGCAACACAAAATCTAAAGTGCCCTTTTGAATATGGTCTACAATTTTGCTCAAGTTCGGACTCAAAAAAGCCGCCGACATTCCCTGGAAGAAAGTAAACACTCCCACCACCACCAAGGCTGCCTCCCAAGACCAGCCTGGGAACTGATAGCCCTTACGATAAAACAAATACAGGCCAAACAGACTGCCTGCAAAGTTACCAATGCTGGTAATGGTTTCTAGGGCAAAATTTAGTCGATATTCCATCTCAGCGGCGATCGCTGCTGTCCAAAAGCGTCGCACTAACAATAGATACTTAGTGAGCATGAAATCTCCCGAACCTAAAAGTGGTTAAAAAAAGGGAAGGGCTAGACCGAGAAAACTCAGTTTAACCCTTTTTATTCATCATATTGGAACGGTGGGAGTTGAACCAACGCCCCCTATCAGCCCAAAGCAAGTATCAGAGTAGGCTGCAATAAATAATAGGACTGGCTTCTAAGCATTCTTAATAAAGCAGTGTGAAAGTACATATTCGTAGTCTACGCCAAAAGCTAAAAGCGGCAGGAGCAGCCGAAGATCTGATCGAGACTGTCCACAGTATGGGCTATCGTCTCCAAGAACCCAGTTCTCTGCGCATCGATTTTTAAATTCAGTGCTATGTCTTATGCATAATTCTCGATTTTTTACCCAATAACTATCTAACTTTAGTCGATCGCCGGAGTACAAAGATGCCAGATACCTTTAATAGCCTTAGAACCAAGCCTACTCGGCGCAGCCACACTTATCTGACAGGATTATTGCTGTTGGGAATGTCGGGCTTTGGTGCTTTATCGATCGGCGGCTGTGATTCATCTAGTCCACCGACTGAACCATTAGCCGAAAATGATCTGATCTCAAACAATCCACCAGTTGCTTTAGCACCCAAGCCTAAACCAAGCTACGTGCGACCTACCACAGCCGAAAATGGTCAGCCTTTTCCCAAAACATCTGGATATATCAAGCAGTATCAGCAGAAGGCCAATAATGGTTATTCATCACTGACGATCAAAAACGATGAAAATGACTCAGACGTATACGTCAAGATTTTTGACCTCAACAAAAGTAAAGCAAAACCAGTCAGGTTCTTTTTTGTGCGTGCCCGTGAATCTTTCACTGCCGAAAAAATAACTCCTGGTAAGTATGATGTGCGCTATCGAGATTTAAATTCTGGTGGAACCACTAAAACTCCAGATTTTCAGCTCACAGAAACTCCGGAAGGAGAAAGTGTAAATTACAGCAAGATGACCATGACCCTATACAAGGTTGCCAATGGCAATATGCAGACGGAACCAATTCCTGAAGAAGCTTTCGAGTAATTATGCTGGTACTTAATACACCGATCGAAATCCTCTAGCCAGATTAAAAATTATCACCACTCCAGACAGAAACTAGAAAACTCGCTATCCTGGAAGTTAAGCATTTTTAACAATCCTTCTCATAAATCTAGATAGTGCAAGAAGATTTCCGGTTAATCGTTGACCTATTTTCAGTGCTGGCTGCTGCTGCCGTTGGTGGTGTGCTAGCCGGTCTCTGCCGTCAACCTGCCCTTTTGGGTTACATCATTGGCGGCATGATCGTCGGACCAGCCGGGTTAGGGCTGATCAAAGAGTTGATTCAGGTAGAAACCCTCGCTCAGTTTGGTGCAGCATTTTTGCTGTTCGCTCTGGGAGTGGAGTTTTCGTTTGGAGAACTGAAGAAAGTCCAAAATATTAGCTTGGGCGGCGGGGGCTTACAGATTCTGCTGACCATTCTGGTCACAGCAGTTATTTCTGTTGCAGTGGGTTGGGTGACAACGCCCCAGCAAGGAATATTTTTAGGGGCAATTCTATCCTTGTCTTCTACTGCCGTGGTGCTGAAATGCCTCATGGAAGCCAACGAGACTGAAACCCAGCATGGTCAGGTGATGCTGGGGATCTTAGTGGTGCAAGATTTGGCATTGGGTTTGATGTTGGCAATTTTGCCCGCGCTGGATCAGCCCCCGGCAGAAATTGGGGCGGCATTGTTGCAGGCGGGTATTAAGATTGCGGTGTTTACTGGTGGCGCGATCGTGGCCGGGATTTGGGTAGTGCCCAGGTTTCTACGGCTGTTGGCCAAGACTGAGAGCCGCGAATTATTTTTACTGGGTGTTGTTACCCTTTGTCTGAGCATTGCGCTGTTAACTGAACAGTTGGGTCTCTCGATCGAGATGGGAGCCTTCGTGGCGGGTCTGATGATCTCGGAGGTAGAGTACGCCGACCAGACCTTGACCTATGTGGAACCAATTCGGGATGTATTTGCCGCACTGTTTTTTGCTTCGATCGGCATGTTGATCGACCCGCTGTTTCTCTGGCAAAACTGGCAGCTTATTTTGGGACTGGTTTGCTTGGTGTTGATTGGTAAATGGTCGATCATCACGCCCTTGGTGCGACTCTTTGGTTATCCCTTAAAGACCGCGATCACAGTTGGTCTGGGACTGGCGCAGATTGGAGAATTCTCGTTTGTATTAGCCAGCGAAGGCCAAAGCTTAGGTTTCGTTTCGCGTCCGGTATACCTATTGCTGCTGGGGACTACAGCGGTGACATTGGTGGTTACACCTTTTGTATTACAACTCACCCCTAAACTATTTAGCTGGCTGGAGAGCTTTGCTGCGATTCGGGTTCTTTTAGAACCAGCCGAACTACCTCTGGAATCGGCAGTAGAAGAAGCGATCAGCGGTCATGTGGTGATCTGTGGCTACGGTCGTACCGGCCAAAATTTATTGCATTTGATGCAGCCCCACGGTGCCCAATTAGTTGTAATTGAGCAGTCGGAAGCTGCGATTCAAAAAATTCGGGATTTAGGCGTTTCTTATGTCTATGGCAATGCTGCCAGCCTACATGTTTTAGCCAAAGCCAATTTAACTCAGGCTAAAACCATGGTAATCAATCTACCCGATGCCATGAGTACCAGACTTTGTCTGAAGCGCGCCCTAGAAATTGCGCCAGATTTAGATGTGGTGGTGCGTGCGAACCAGTTCCAAGATATCGAAATGCTCTATCAGCTCGGTGGCAAAGAGGTAGTACAACCAGAGTTTGAAGCCAGTTTAGAGATGGCCAGCCACTTACTGAATCGGTTAGGACTCAAAGAGAGCGCGGTACGCAAAGAAATTTCCCAGATTCGGGATTCTCATTATTTAGAACTGCGACCCTCTTCGCGTACCGACAAACTCGATTTGGCAGCGGCCATGGTGGGGATGAATACCAGATGGTACAACATTCCAGCAATTTCACCATTGGGGGGCATGTCGATCGAAGAAGCCAATATCCGCCCGTTGACTGGAGTGACAATATTGTCGATCGAGCGCGAATGCGGCGAAGAAATCACTTATCCCGATGGCCGCGCCTTCTTGCTAGATGGCGATCGCTGTTTGGTGGTGGGTTCTCCCGAAGAAAAAGTGGCTTTCGAGCAGCTCATTCGCGGTGAGATTGCGCTGCCCGTTAGCACCAGTCCCTGTCAGTGGTTGGTGATTCCCCCCGATAGTTTGGCGGTGGGTGAATCTTTGCAAGACTTAGATTTTTCACGACAGTACGGCATAACTTTGCGTGCACTGCGGCGAGATGGTAAGTTAACCAGCGAAATTGAGCTGAATACCAAGTTAGAAGTAGGCGATCGATTACTACTCTGTGGTGGCCAATATCCACTGCGCAAACTACAACAGCGCTTAGCTCCTAGTCTTGCGGTTATCTCGGCAATTACTGCTGCTGTAAACGATGTGCAATAGTCGCAATATATGTATGTCCTCGATTGGAATTTTCGTGTAAACTTAGGTATCAGATTTTAATAATAAGTATTAGGAGCAAGCTCTATGTCTGGAGGAACCACCGGTGAACGGCCATTTTCCGATATCGTCACCAGTATCCGCTACTGGGTCATTCACAGTCTAACCATTCCAGCCCTATTCATTGCTGGCTGGTTGTTTGTATCCACTGGTCTCGCTTATGATGCCTTTGGTACTCCCCGTCCTAACGAGTATTTCAACGCCAATCGTCAGAATCTACCGATCGTCTCTGATCGATTTGAATCTAAAGACCAAATTCAGAAGTTCCTTAAGTAAGCATTATCAGGAGAATATATGGCCACTACTGGCAATCAACCGGTTACTTACCCCATTTTTACTGTTAGATGGCTAGCAGTACACTCTTTGGGCGTACCAACTGTATTTTTTATCGGTGCAATTGCAGCAATGCAGTTCATCCAGAGATAGGTATTAATCATGGAAAGAAATCCTAACCCCAATGGTCAACCAGTAGAGCTGAACAGAACTTCCTTGTTCCTTGGCTTACTGATGGTTTTCACCTTGGGCATTCTATTTACTAGCTATTTCTTCAACTAGAATTAATCCTCTAGTATCAAGTAGCCAAAAATCATATAAAAATTGTCCGTTAAGAGGTATTGATCATGTCTGAACCAGGAAGAATCCCCCTATGGTTGGTTGGAACCATCGCTGGCTTTGGCGTAATCGGTGTAGTTAGTCTATTCTTCTATGGCGCTTACGCTGGCTTAGGTTCTTCGATGTAAGTCGAATTGTTTAAGCGTATTGATGAAAAAAGCTGGGATAACCCAGCTTTTTTCATGACTTAAATTTAAACCGCACCGTTTAGGCAGCGGCATCGCTTTCGATGTACAAAAACAAGAAAGCCATGGCCAGAGCCGGAAATACCAGACCTACTAGAGGAACTAGGATCTGAGGAAGAAAAGAAGCAACCATTTTTAAAAATTCCTGGTTATAAAATTCCTATCAGATCTTATCCAATTAGTGGTGCTGTGCAGCTTACGAAATGTTAACCCCTATTCTAGATATGGCTAAGTGGGGAACTTCACCCGTCAAAGGTGCATCCAGCCTGTAAGAGCGATCGCCAGTGCATCTGCGGCATCATCGGGGCGGGGGATATAATCCAAGGCCAGCTCTCTAGCCACCGCCGACTGTACATCTTCTTTGGTGGCATTTCCGTAACCAGCGATCGATTGTTTTATTTGAGCTGGGGTAAACTCCACATAGGGGAGATTGTTTTCGGCTAATACCAGCAAGATCACCCCCCGCGCTTGAGCTACTAAGATAGTATTGGCCATGCGATAGAAAAAAAACTTTTCGATCGCCACCAACTCTGGCTGAAACTCTTGCACCACGCTAGTCAGATCTTCATGGATGGTCTTGAGCCGTTGGCCAATTTCCACTCCGGCCTTAGTTTGGATAATACCAAAATCTAACAGAGTCAGTGGCACCTTGCTATGTGGCTCGTTGGTATCGATTGCCCCAAAGCCGATCGTTGCCAAACCCGGATCAAGCCCTAAAATTCTTTTTTTTCTCACAGGAAGATTATTTGCCGGTTAACGATATATTAATAAATGGTACTTATGACTAACATAGTATTAACATCAGATGGGTATCATTGGGGCTTCCTCTTTCCGTATTCATCCCGTCCTTGTTTTCGTAGTGTGTTTTCTCGGTTACTAGCTCTGTTTCTATTCCTCACCGCCTTTTGCGTACTTTAGTTTCTCCGCTTCCCGTAACTTTTCTGGCTACACACTATGGTTAATATAGTCCAACATGCTTTAAACCGACTGCAAAAGCATCAGTCTAACGGCGATGAGCGACATGCTCACCAGACCGGAATTGTCAAAAAATCTGTGCAGTGGCTGGCTCCTGGGCTATTTGTTAAGCGTTGGCTGATGGTGACGCTAGCTGGAGTTGTGTTAATTGCTCTGGGCTTGGCAATTTGGGTCAGATTGATGCCCGTGCGCTCACTAGTAGAATTTGCCGATCATGGCTTGAAAAATGTTGCTAAAGTAGTGCCCAATCGCGTATCAGGACCAATTATTTTGGCTTCGGGCTTTTTTTTGTTGTTCTGGGGACAAATGCGATCGCTGAAGGCGGTCAGTGGAGCGCTTAGCCCTCAAGGCGATAAGACTCTATTGGAAATGTTGATCAGCAAACGCCGTCGCAGTCGCGGGCCAAAAATTGTAGCTTTGGGTGGCGGAACTGGTCTTTCTACGTTGTTACGGGGTTTAAAGACCT
>JANOXZ010000591.1:0-3282 GCA_031418695.1 Synechococcales cyanobacterium VAR_35_metabat_10 | reverse complement strand
CAACGTAATTATGGCCTGCATCAGATTAAGTATCTTAACCCATGGTTATTTATACTAGATGCTGATGAGGTGGTTGAACCATTACTGGCATCCGAGCTTCTATCTATAGCTTACCAAGGAGCTAGTGTGCCTTACGATGTTTTCCTACTCCGGCGAAAAATATTTATGGAAGATCGGTGGATTCGATGGAATATTTCATTTGACTTTTGGATCCCACGGCTAATGCGTCCACAGGCGGTTCGCTATGAAGGTGTTGTACATGAGAAGGTTTGCTTTAAGGGGAAATATGGACGTCTTTCTGGGGCACTTGAACACCATCAATTCTCTAAAGGCATAGAAAATTGGTTTGCACGTCGATTGCTATATGCCAATCTTGAGGCAAAGGTAGATTCAGAGTATAAAAACAAACTCTCACTGCTGAGAAGCCTTGTAAGTAAGAACACATTGCACCGCAGAGCTGCTCTAAAAGATTTGTTCTATAGTCTCCCTGCCCGATGGGCTTTCTATTTCATCTATAATATGTTATTTAAGTTTCCGTATTTAGATGGATTACTAGGTCTTCATTACGTCTTTCTGGAGACTTACAGCCAGTATCTCGCCACACCCATCACAAAGGAGTCCAAAAATGCTCAATCAAATTAAACACATTCCCCCTTTAGTATTTGAAAATCGTATTACTGAGTTGACATACTTTACTACTGATACCTGTAATATGAAGTGCAGGCATTGCTTTGTTCATGATGCGCTGAACCAGCGGGTTCCAGAACTTAGTGTGGATGAAATACGCCAGATGTCTGCACATATCCCCGCCATGCAACGAGTGCATCTAGGAGGTGGTGAACCCTTTACGAGGTCAGATGTTGGCGAATTGGCGGTGAGAGTTTCGAACGAGTGGAAGGCAGGGGTTGTCTGTATTCCTACTAATGGTTGGTTCACTGATCGTATTTTGGCGGGAATGCAGCATTTTGGAGAACGAGGGGAAGGGAATTTGCGTCTTCATTTCTCTATAAACTCTCCGGATCCTGATGAAATGGATCATTTTACACAGTTAAAGGGTAGTTTTGAACGGTGGCGACAGTCGATCGATGCAGCTCTAGTTCTTTCTGCTAAATACCCGCAGATCACCGTTGTTGCACTGGCAACCTTTAATGAGTATAACCAGTATCAATTTCAATCATTAATTGACTTTCTGCATCGTGATGTGGGAGTGGAGGATTTTAGTTTTCAATTGGCACGAACTCATGGAGGGTATGCTCCCAAGTTAGATATAGATCATTTCCGAGAAATGAATGCTTATTACTTCAGAACATGGAATCGGCAGAATGCTGTACTAGCTGGATTCCGTGAAGCAACCAGATCTCAAAGCGCTAATTACTTCGAGAGTCCGGCATACCAAAGACGCTGCACATCCGGTAAGATCCGCGTAGTAATGTCGCCTGGAGGCGATATTTACCCTTGTGAAAAGCTGGGTTATCCAAACTTGAAAGAAATGGATGCGTGGCTAATGGGCAATATCAGAGACTTCAACTACGATATCAATGAGCTTGTTCATTCTCCAAAAGCCCGTGCGCTTTATGAGCAGATTTGTCAAAATAACTGCCATTGTGATCATAATATTGATCAGAGTTTAAGTCTTCTCTCTACAAGCAAGTTTCGAGGTGAAGTGGTGAAAGGGGCTGTTGGGAATCTGCTTAATCGTACTGCCGTTTCCAGCTAACTTCATTGATATTATCAATGGTTAGCTTTCTCTATTTAGGGTTTTGTGAATTTGGATGTTTTGATTCTAGAAAGATACAGCCTTGTCGTGTCAAGTGTATTGTTACCGAAGGCTGAAAGCTTTTTTAGGAAAGACTCTTGATCTGAGAGAGCCACACACTTGACAAAAACAGGCTGTAGTTCGTGTTAGTGCTATGTAATTTATTTGTTTTTAGATATGTTAGAAAAAAAATTCAAGGGGAAATCTATTTTATTTATATCTCCAGTTTTTTTTGGTTATGAAGTGGCAATTAAATCTAAGTTAATCGATTTAGGTGCAAATGTTTTTCACGTAGATGATCGACCAAGTAATAGTTCAATTACAAAGGGATTAATTCGGATACACAAAAATTTGGCTAAATATTCTATTGATAAATATTATAAGCAAATTGCAGAGGAGCTTGAGTATCAAGAATTTGATGTGGTTTTTCTACTGAGTCCTGAGGCATTATCATTAGCTTTTTTAGATTTTTGTAAGCATCGGTGGCCAAAAGCTTATTATGTAATGTACACATGGGACCCAATTAAAAATCGTAAACATACATTGGAATTTGCACCTTATTGTAATAGGGTATTTACTTTTCAAAAAGATGATGCAGAAAAGTACAATTTCAGTTTTAAGCCATTGTTCTATTTGGATATTTATGGGGGAGTAAGAGAAAAATCTCTAAAGAAAGATTATGATTTGTGTTTTATGGGAACAACACATTCTGATCGATATAAAATTGTCCAGAAGGTACAGGATTGGTGCATCGAAAGAAATTTAAAATGCTTTTTCTATTTTTATCTTCAAGGAAATAGTTTGTATTGGTTTAATAAGTTAAAAAGTAATGATGTGATGCCTTCGATGGCAGATGTTTCTTTTTTTAAAATGAGTTCTACTGATATAGTTCAGGTGATGGCTTCTTCTAATGCTGTTTTGGATATTCAACATCCGAGGCAAACTGGTTTAACAATAAGAACATTGGAGACTTTGGGGGCTGGGCGCAAGCTGGTAACAACGAATGCTGAGATTAAGGGATACGATTTTTATGATAAGCGGCAGATAAGAATTATTGATAGGATAGAACCTACTGCTAATTTAGATGCGAATTTTTTTATGGATGATCAGTGTTATGTTTCATTGAGAAAGATAGAGTATTGCTCAATTGAGTATTGGTTACAAGAGATAATTTTAGAAAGATTATAATAATCTAAGTTACACGGTAATACGGCACTGTCCCCCACCTTCGGGAGAGGACTGAATGATAATATTAGCAGCGGAATAATTGGTGCATCAAGTCATTATCGCCGAAGAGATCGGAGATCGAGGGTTTGTTGCGTGCTCGGTTTGGTGAGATTGATCAGGAGCTAGCAGGTGTGATTCCTCGATTGATGAGTTTAGAGAGTGATGACTATACTCGGCTATTGTTGAATTTATCTAGATCGGAGCTTTTGGTTTTGCCTTAGCATTGGGAAATTTTGGCAACTGTTTATGTTGTTGCGAAGGGAGTGTACGATCGAAGTGTGGGAGGTTGATATTCTAGG
>JANOXZ010000590.1:0-1782 GCA_031418695.1 Synechococcales cyanobacterium VAR_35_metabat_10 | reverse complement strand
CGGGGCAAATCCCTTCGGGAAGGCTTCGCCAACAAACGGGAGGTTTCCTCCCGTTTGTATACGTCAAGACAAGAGAGAGTGGTTGGGGATGAGGTCAAGGGCTAGCATTTTACATTTAATTTCGCCTACCTACTTAAAGGGTAAAAGGTGAAGGGCAAAGGGTTTTGAGGAATTAGATTTTAGTATCTAGTTATACAATTCACCCGAAAATACATGGAGAGCCTAAAGCGGCAACATCAACTAGTTTGGCACTATCGTCCCAACTTCAAAATCTGTCGATCTCCAGAACACTTTAGATGTTATATTGACCTGACATCAATTCTGGCAATCTGTCGGAGTGAAACGCCAAAAGAATTACGATGAGAGATTGCAGCTAATATATCTGAGCAAGTAAAAAATGACGAAATTCAAAGCTTATACCGCTTTAAAAGCTAAAGAAAAATTACAGTTATGGGAATACGAACCCGATCCTTTAAAAGATAGTGATATCGAAATTAAGGTGACTCATAACGGTCTTTGCCACACAGATCTTCACATGAGAGATAATGACTGGGGCATTAGTGAATATCCGTTAGTGGCTGGTCATGAAATCGTTGGGATCGTCACAGAAGTCGGTGCAGCGGTCACGAATCTGCACAAAGGCGATCGCGTTGGTCTGGGCTGGGTGAGAAACTCCTGTCGAGTTTGTTATCACTGTTTACAAGGTGAAGAAAATATCTGCAAACAGGGTTGTACAGAGATGACGGTGGGCAATCATGGCGGATTTGCCGATCGAATGCGTACCCAGGCTGATTTTGCCTATAAAATTCCTGATGCTTTAGATTCAGCTAGTGCTGCGCCACTGCTCTGTGCGGGTATTACCGTTTACACTCCCTTACGCACCCACTTGAAATATCCAGGGATGAAAGTGGGAATTGTCAGCATTGGCGGTTTAGGACATTTGGCAATTAAATTTGCTAGAGCGATGGGAGCTGAGGTCACAGCATTATCTTCTTCTGTTGATAAAGAAGCAGAAGCTAAAGAATTTGGCGCGCATCATTTTCACAAGTGGGGAACTGCCGCAGAAATGGAGGATTTAACCAAATCCCTCGATCTCCTCATTATGACCTCTTCGGCTGAATTAGATTGGGAATTAGCCTTTAGTTTATTGGGCAACAATGGCGTTTTATGCTTTTTGGGTGCTCCAGTCTCGACGATGAATTTACCGCTGATCCCGTTAATATTTGGTCAAAAATCGGTAGTCGGCAGTACTGTTGGCGGTCGAAAATACATGCAGGAAATGTTAAATTTTGCGGCGATCAATCAGATTAAACCCTTGGTTGAGACTGTCCCACTCAGTCAAATAAATGAAGCAATGGACAAAGTTTATGCTAATCAAGCTCGTTATCGAATTGTCTTAGTGTCTGAAGATAATTAATCGATCGAATGACAAATAGACAGTTACAAAACCCAAAATATCTACCTTTTCTAGGAGTTTCTCATGGCATCGCTTGACATTGAATGGATCGGACAGCAGTTTCCGTCACTTGCCCAACAAATCAACGGACATCCAGCCGCATTTCTGGATGGACCAGGTGGATCGCAGGTTCCAGCAACGGTAATCCAGGCGATCTCTGATTACCTGCTGACCTCCAACGCCAACTTAGATGGAGTCTTTGCCACCAGTGTCCGGAGTGAGGAATTATTGCAGGAAGCCCGGAGTGCCACAGCGGATTTTCTAGGGTGCGATTGGGATGAGGTGGTGTTTGGTGGCAATATGACCAATCTCACCTTTGCTTTAAG
>JANOXZ010000589.1:0-8457 GCA_031418695.1 Synechococcales cyanobacterium VAR_35_metabat_10 | reverse complement strand
AGGCCAAACAAATTGCCGTTGGCACAGCCCACGCCACTGGGGTCGTATTCAGGATTCATGATTATTTGCTGATGGTCTACGCTGGGCTGATCTTAACAGAAGGTCTTTGGGTTTAAAATTTGGTTGCACATTTACTGTTATTAGCAAATTAATTATATGTACCGATCTGCTTGGCTGGTTCCAATGGCTTTGATAGGTATCAATATAGGCTTGTTGCCAATGATATTGTTGGCCGCTGAAAAACAACCAAAATTACCAACGTATTTATCTCGGTTGTACCAAAGAAAACCTTATACTCCAGAGGATCTGGCCGATTATGCTGCGATGTTTACGGTAGAAATTTTGGCGAAAGACTCAAAAAAAGCAGGTTCAGGAATTTTATTAGAGAAACAGGGCGATGTTTATACCGTGTTGACGGCAGGGCATGTATTAAATGTTGAACCTAGCTTTACTATTAAAACCGCTGATGGCAAAGTTCACCGAGCAGTGGCTAATTCGGTCAAACTAGCGAAGCATGAGGTAGATTTGGGCTTACTGAAATTCCAAAGCATTAATAGGTATGAGTTAGTAGGCATCGGGTCTTCAAATAGCTTGTCGATCGGTTCCTCTGTATATGTGGCTGGATATCCTGGAGAATCGAGTGTAATCGAGTCAGGTAAATTTAATTGCACCAAAGGTGAAGTTATCACCAAAACTGATGGCAACTCCAAAGGCTATTCATTAGTTTATAGCAATATCACCAGACCAGGAATGAGTGGTGGCCCAGTATTAAATGAGTATGGAAGATTGGTAGCGATTCATGGCCAGGGTGAAAGAGAAGAAAACATTGCTAAAACTGGTCGCAATTTAGGAATATCGATCGAAAGATTTGGCTTGGTAGCTTTAGATATGGGTGTCGGTAAAAATCTACCTATTCCAACACTATCTCGCAGCATATCTTACCGAGCTTCTGAACATTTCCTCCAAGCCCAAGAGAGAATTGAACGTAGAGATTCTATAACGGCTTTGAAATTTTATAATCAAGCTATAGCGATCGACCCTAAATTCATTGATGCCTACCTTGGCCGCGCCGAAGTCAAGGGATTTTGGTTGAGGAATATTCAGGGTGAAATAGATGATTACAACAAAATTATTGCGATTAATCCGAAGTTTGCTGATGCTTACTATCGTCGCGGATTACGAAGAAAAGATTTGAAGAATAATGCTGCTGCTATCCAAGATTTCCGGCAAGCAGCCAAACTATACAATGCACAAGGTGATACTAAACAACTAAAAAGAACGCTAAGAGAGCTGAAAGAACTAGGCTCCTCGGAGAATTAGAACTACAGGACTGCTATTATACAGATCCACCTAATTCTAAAAGATCAATAAAATCAACATAGCCCAGACTGAATTCAGCCTGGGCAATTTGTTAGCGAATATATTCTTTCAGAATACTATTGCGATTAGGATGACGTAGTTTACGTAAAGCCTTGGCTTCTATTTGTCTTATTCGTTCCCGAGTTACGTTGAAGATTTGACCAATTTCTTCCAGAGTCTTCATCCGGCCATCGTCTAAGCCATAGCGGAGACGCAACACATCCCTTTCACGAGGGCTAAGAGTATCCAAAACGCTCTCTAGGTCTTCTCTTAATAGGTTCTTAGACACCTGATCTTCGGGCATTTCGCCGTCAGCTTCAATAAAGTCACCCAAACGCGAATCTTCTTCTTTCCCGATCGGGGTTTCCAAAGAAATTGGCAACTGAGCAGACTTGGCAATAAACCGCAGCTTCTCGATCGTCATTTCCATTTTGGTGGCAATTTCTTCTTCGGTGGGCTTGCGACCCATCTTCTGTGACAACAGCTTAGTCGTTTTCTTAATCCGTGAGATTGTTTCATACAAATGGACTGGGAGGCGGATAGTGCGCGACTGATCGGCGATCGCCCGGGTAATGGCCTGACGAATCCACCAGGTAGCATAGGTCGAGAACTTATAGCCTTTCTCGTGGTCGAACTTTTCGGCGGCGCGAATTAAGCCCAAACTGCCTTCTTGAATTAAATCTTGGAAAGACAAGCCGCGATTCATGTACTTCTTAGCGATCGATACTACCAAGCGCAGGTTGGACTGCACCATTTTATCTTTGGCTCTACGGCCTTGATACAGACGACTACGGAACTGGATTGGCTCCATTTCTACAGCACTTGCCCATTCTTTTTGTTGGGGTTCCCGCTCCAACTCAGTCAACAGCTTTTCACGGATGCGTTCTAACTCTAGTAAATCAGCGATTTTCCGGGCTAGCTCAATTTCTTCGTCTGCCCGCAGCAACCGAATTCTGCCAATTTCTTGTAAATACAGGCGAATAGAGTCTTCGGTATACTGTTTTTTCTTCGTTTGAGCGCGGCGGCGAGTGGCTACTTTGCCCTTCCCAGGCTTTTCTTCTTCTTCTTCTGCCCCTGCATCAACCGCGTCATCCGAATCCCCGTCGTCGGTTAAGGATTCCAGATCAACATCTGGTTCAATTAAGGTGGCAAATACGTCGTTAGCCTGAGTCATGCGTTCTCGTGCTCCTTAAAAATCAATGAGAATAGTGAATAGAGTGATGTAGTTGCGGCTTAAAATCAGGCCAAAAGACCCGTTTTTAGTCCAAAAGACCGAAAACCACCGACTGATTATAAGAATCGGTAATAAACTATTTATTTACTTTTACGAACTAGGACAACTGCTTACGTCACTGAAATGTCCGGTCTTAGCGCGGACTGCTCCAAATTTTGGTGTTTGTGAGTGGTGTGTTGTCAAGTTCGTTAAAACTATGGTCTAGAATTTTTTGTGTCAGAAGGTTTTTAGAGTTAGTTTATCGACCATCAAGGGTCAGATTCTAAAGCAGTTAACCTACTGCCAGTCGGTTGAGGAGAATGCTTAAATACATCGCCTGTGCCAACCAATATAGTTTAGCCGTTAAGTTTTCTTTTGCCCAGCTATTTACGATTTTTCCATTAATTATGTTGATTGTGCTTGATTTACAGCAATTTTTGCGGCATCGTGGACGCGCTGCCAAGGCACCTGATGCTGTTGGGCAAGCTGGGCACAGTCGGCAAATTCGGGCTGGATATTCCAGATCTCGTTGTTGCCAGGAAGATTACTGGTAGCCACTTTGACTCGCACCTGTCCATATATGGTATCCACCGTTTGAATGCTGCGCGGTAGGATGCTGCGCTGTTGCTTCGATCGACGTATACCCAGGGTAGGAGTTTCTTTGAAAAGAATTGTTTCGCAAATGTTGATTTGCGCCAAATGACAGATGGCAGTCACTAAAATTCCTGGCCGAGACTTTTTCATGCCGACTGGTTGTGTGAAAACATCTACCGCTCCAGCAGTTAGTAATTGATCAAATAAGTAACCGATCGCTTGGAGATTTACATCATCTATTTGGGTTTCTAAGACCCAAATTTCTTCAAGGGCTTGGTTATCAGCGGTTTCCCCAATCCACAATCGCAAAATATTCGGCAGGATCATGTGTTTGGTGCCCGCTCCTAGACCAATTTTTTGGAGTTGCATGGCAGGGGCGCTTCCGAATTGTTTGGCCAGGGCGACGACTAGAGCTGCTCCGGTGGGCGTGACTAACTCCAAATCGATCCCATTGTGATAGACCGGAACCGATCGAGCTTGCCAAAGCTGCAATACAGCAGGTACAGGGACTGGCATGACACCATGAGCAGCTTTGACGGTGCCGCCGCCGGTAGGCAGGGGCGAACAATAAATTTCTTCGATGCCTAAATAATCTAAGCCCAGACAGGTGCCCACAATATCGACAATGGCATCGACGGCTCCGACTTCATGGAAATGCACGAGTTCGGGGGCAATACCATGGACAAGACCCTCGGCGATCGCTAGTTGGCGAAAGACTTCTTTGCTCCATTGAGTGACGCGAGGTGGGAGATTTGCTCGATCGATCAACTCACTAATTACTGGCAGATTTCGCTGGGGACTATGGTAATGCTGCTCTTTATCGATTACCGCTGAATGATGTTGATGATCGTGCTGATGTCCGTGATCGTGCTTGTGTTCATGACTTTCATGTCCTGAATGATCATGCAGATGTCCGGGATCGTATTTGTGAGGATGATCATGATTGTGCTGCTCTGCTATTAACTCTACATTTACATGAGTCGCGGCTTGGCCATGGTGTTTAACAATGCTGGTAGTAAAACGATATTCACCAGAAATTCCTAACAGTTGCAGTTTATCGAGTAAATAATCTACCGGCACCCCAGCATCAATCAATGCCGCCAAACACATATCACCAGCAATACCAGTTGGACACTCAAAATAAGCAACTTTACTCATGATTCGCTATGGGGATGAAGAGGACAAATTCAGCAGCGGTCTATAATTATAGACTTCTGACTCATCGCTATCTGTCATGCCTGCAAAGATCTCAGCTTTAAATCCGCGCTTATTACAACTTTCGTTCACGAAGTGTCGGCGAAGCCTAATCGCCGCAGGTAGCGGTTTACTAGCCGGGTTAGCAGTAGAACCGATCGGGGCTTGGTATGTAGCCTGGATTGCCCTGGTGCCACTGTGGATGATGGTGGTTAGAGAAAGACGTTCAATTCTGCCCAGTCTACTTTGGGGCATGGGATTTCATGGCGTTGCCCTATTTTGGATTACTGGTATTCACCCCATGACTTGGATGGGTGTGCCCTGGCTAACTAGCTTCTCGATCGCCACTGTCGCCATCTTATTTTTTGCCCTCTGGGGAGCCACCGTCGTAACTTTATGGGGCGCAATCTTTGGCTGGATCTGTCAACGTTTCCATCCCCCTGCCCTGGTCAGAGTCGTAGTCGGCACCGCAATTTGGTGTGGCCTGGAATATTTATGGAGTCAAACCGACCTCTGGTGGTCAACCTTAGCCCTGACCCAAACTCCCCACAATCTCCCGATTTTGCACCTAGGACAACTCAGCGGCGGCATGACTGTCACGGCCATACTATTGGCAGTCAATGGATTAATCGCTGAAGCAATAATCGCTAGCCCTCACCCAGAATCTGACAGGGAATCAAGAATCCGATCGGCTTTCTCCCTATCAATTTCGGAGAAGATGGTGGGCAGTGCCCACCCTACAGGATCGAAGGGGGATGAGGGTTCCTCTCGATTCCTCAAAATCAATCAAAGAACTCTAGCGATCGCCGCCATCACCCTATTTTTCACCGGCCACCTGGGCGGCTACATTCTCTCCCAAGCACCACTAGATGCTAAACCCGCCGATGCTCTCAAGATTGGCATCATCCAAGGCAATATTCCCAACGAAATTAAACTCTATGCCAATGGCAAACAAAAAGCGATCGAAGGCTATACCACCGGCTATCTAGAGTTGGCCGCCGCAGGCGTAGATGCCATTTTGACTCCCGAAGGTGCGCTACCCTATATGCCCAATGAAATCAGAAGAAGCTCTCTATATCAAGCAGTCCTAGATAAAGGAGTACCAATCTGGCTGGGAGCCTTTGGCGATGCCGGAAATGACTATACCAATAGTATTCATGCGATCGATAAAGCTGGTAACTTCATTAGCCAATACGATAAATACAAACTAGTGCCACTCGGCGAATATATCCCCTTCAAAGAAATTATCGGTCAATGGGTCAAACGCCTATCCCCGATCGAAGCCACACTCCTCAAAGGCTCTGAACAACAAGAATTCTTTGCCTTCCCTGGAATCCGCGCTGCCATAGGCATCTGCTACGAATCGGCCTTCGGCAACCATTTTCGGCACCAGGCTCAAAAAGGCGAGTTTATACTCACCGCATCCAATAACGCCCACTATGCCGAGAGTATGCCCGCCCAGCACCATGCGATGGATGTAATGAGATCGATCGAAACCAGTCGCTGGGCTGTACGCGCTACCAATACCGGCTACTCAGCGATCGTCGATCCGCACGGGCATACTCTATGGAAATCGAAGCTCAATGAGTTTGCCACTCACAGTCACCAAATTTATCGCCGCCGCAACCAAACTTTCTATGTGCAATGGGGAGACTGGCTAACTCCATTGTTAATAATCAGTTCGGTAATTCTGTTGGCGATTTATCGCACCCCGAAATCTTCTGGTTTTTCCGACGCTGAGCAAACCAATCTTTAAGCTGCTGCTGACATCGATCGGCCTCCACCCCAGCCACCACGGACAAAAAATGATTACTAGCCTTCCCATCAGGGATATTCAAAACTGTCCGCACTGCTCCAGCCTTAGCATCATCGGCTCCATAGACTAGCAGACCTAACCGAGCAGCCACGATCGCTCCGGCACACATGGGGCAAGGTTCTAAAGTTACATACAAGGTGCAGTCGTTCAAATGCCAGTTACCTAAATGTTGCCCCGCCTGCCGCAGGGCAATAATTTCAGCATGAGCCGTGGGGTCAGCGTCGCGCTCTCGCCGATTTTCACCCCGCCCAATAATCTTTCCCTGACCATCCACGACGATCGCGCCTACCGGGACTTCTTGGGCTGCACCCGCTGCAGTGGCTAGCTCGATCGACTGTGCCATCAAAGATTCCTGCACTGCCAACGGAAACTTGGTCAACCATTTCTCTAGTGCTTCTCTACTTTTACGACTCATAATGCTGTTAAAATCTGTGATGCTCTTCAGCCTTAGTGGCAACTTACAACATGGTAAGCGTTAAAGATTCTATGGTTGATCAGGTCAAAATATTACTGGGTGAACCATCGATCAAGAATATCAAAGATTCTCTGCGTCTCCTCAGTCTAGAACGGGCAAAAATTCTGCAAGCTGAATTCATTGCCAAGTATGGGCTGAAAGTACAGGCCGGTCTATTTGAGGGGCTGGAATATCTACCGGACTGCGCTGAAGGCTGCTATATCCCAAAACTGCTGGGTTGCTATGAAGCTGAGCTAGAACCATATTTCCGGCAGGCGATCGCTAAACCATATCAAGCCATTGTCAATGTAGGTTGCTCGGAAGGTTTTTATGCGGTGGGTTTGGCCAAGTTAATGCCCCAAGTTCAGGTCTATGCCCATGATACAAATGAAGCAGCATGGGCGGACTGTAAGCAGTTAGCTAATCAAAATGGGGTGATCGATCGCATTCATATCGGCGGTACTTTTGTGCCGGGGGACTTTCAGGAATTTGCCGATCAAAAAACCTTAGTTCTCTGTGATATCGAAGGCGGCGAAGAAGGTCTATTAAATCCGAGTTTGGCTCCGGCTCTAAGCACGATGGATATTATTGTGGAACTCCATGATGGCTTTGCTCCCAATATCCAAGAAACCTTGATTCAAAGATTTGAGAAGTCCCATGAGATTTCGATCGTCCCTCATGCTCTGCGTGGCATCACCTTACCCCCATTGTTACAAGAATGGGGCAGTTTAGATCAGTTATTGGCGCTCTGCGAATGGCGGGCTTTCCCCACCCCTTGGTTAGTGATGTGGACGAAATCATAAAATCTAGTTACCGCTCAATCTTCCTCATTTTCTCTAATTTCAGCAGCAATTTCTTCCCCATAAACCTCGGCACTTATCCAAACGTTGTGCTGGGTCGGTGGAAATTAAGGTGTTATTGGCGATCGACGTTTTTCAACAGAATTTACGCGGTGTGGTTAACTGGTGCGGTGGGCGAGTTTTTATTTACGATGGCACCGTTGAACAATTCTGTCGCCAAGAAGTTGACTAAACCAGATAATTGCGACATCATATAAGCATTGTATATGATGCGAATTTTATGCTAGACATTAGCCGAGATATCAATTCGCTTTCTAACTTCAAACGCAATACGCCTAGCTTTATTGATCGGCTCAAAGAAACGCAGTCTCCCTTAGTCCTAACTATTAATGGAGTCTCTGAGCTGGTAGTGCAGAGTGCCGCAGGTTATCAACAGTTGCTCGATCGTATTGAGTATTTAGAAACTACCGCTGGTATTCAGCAAGGATTAAAAGAATTAGCTGCTGGTCAAGCTGTGCCAGCCATACCGGCTATAGAAGCACTACATGATAAGCTTCAGCAATCTTAATCATGAAATACAGTATAGAAGTTCTACCTCAGGCACTTGATAATATTGAGTCAGCCTATCGTTGGATCGCGGATAATTTGAGTGCAGAGGCAGCAGAGCAATGGTATGAAGAACTACTTGCTGCCATCAATTCATTAGAGAAATTCCCCAATCGTGCTGTTCAAGCTCCAGAATCAGTTGAGATAGGACAAGATATTCGTCAACTGTTTGTGGGTAAAGCGAGACGATATCGAATTTTGTTTTTGGTGGGTAATGGTCGTATAACTATTTTGTACATTAGGCATTCTAGTCAAGCTTGGCTGAGCTAAATCATTGAATCTGCACTTTCAGCGATCGACATCTTCCAACAGAATTTATGCGCGGTGGTCAACTGGTGATACCGTGATTCATCCTGTTGTTTTTGGGGATTAACTGCATTTGGATGCAATATCACTTGGTGGTTGGCGTTGCCAAGGCCGA
>JANOXZ010000588.1:0-2915 GCA_031418695.1 Synechococcales cyanobacterium VAR_35_metabat_10 | reverse complement strand
AGAAGATAGCGATATCTCGAGCATCCATGACTCAATCTTCATCTCCCAAACGCGCCCTCATCGTCCGTAACGACTTTTCCCCGTTCGGCAACAAGCTAGTCCAGTCTGGCTATGTCAATTCCGAGCAAATGAAGCAGGCATTAGTAGACAGTCGCAATGCCAACAAGTCTCTGATGGAGACTTTAGAAGAAATGACTGGCAAAGCACTGCCAGTAGAGTTGCGCGAGCAATATCGCAAGCAGCAACTTTTTGAGCTAAAAGTGCTCTATGGTTTACCCAGTCTTGACCTGGTTGCCAACAAAATCGATCAAGGATTAGTTCGCACCCTAATTACTAACTATGTTTCGGTAGATAGTTGCCGCCAGCTCAAGATCTTACCCTTAGCACTAAACGATACTCAACTAGAAATCGCCATGGTTAATCCCAGCGATTTGGAAGTCTGTAACGACCTGGATAAAATATTACGCAAGCATAATATTTCTTGGAAAGCGCGGGTTATTCCCCTTGAAGATTACCAGCAGTTGTTGGACACCTATTTGGATGAAAAAGTCCAACTAGAAGAAGCCAATGCTTCGATGAAGCGCTTGGATGTGCAAGAAGTACTCGCTGACTTTGAGAATGGCGATCTGCACACCCTTGATGACGAAATCGATGATGAGATCGATATAGAAGGAGCTGAAGCCGCACCAGTCGTTAAACTAGTGAACCAAATACTTGCCAAAGCCCTCTTGGAAAAAGTTTCTGATATTCACGTTGAGCCCCAAGAAGAAGGCTTACGCATTCGCTTTCGTAAAGACGGCGTACTGCGGATGGCCTTCCCGATTTTACCCAAACATATTATCCCGGCTATTACATCCCGCTTTAAAATCATTGCCGAGCTAGATATTGCCGAACGCCGTAAACCCCAAGATGGCAGAATCCGCCGTACTTATGAAGGCCGGAAAGTGGATTTTCGGATGAGCACTCTGCCCAGCCGCTACGGTGAAAAAGTCTGTATGCGGATCTTGGATAACTCCTCGACCCAGCTTGGATTAGATAAGCTCATCAGCGACATGCCCACCCTGGAAATAGTCCGCAGCATGGGAGCCAAGCCTTTTGGATTAATTTTGGTAACTGGACCAACTGGCTCGGGTAAATCCACCACCTTGTATTCCTTGCTAGCAGAACGCAATGATCCTGGTGTAAACATTAGTACTGCCGAAGATCCGATCGAATACGCCCTCCCAGGCATCAACCAAGTCCAAGTTATTCGAGACAAAGGCGTAGATTTCCCCTCGATTCTGCGCGCCTTCATGCGTCAGGATCCCGACATTATTCTAGTAGGTGAGACCCGCGATAAAGAAACCGCTAAAACTTCCATGGAAGCGGCACTCACCGGTCACTTGGTAATGACAACTCTACACACCAACGACGCGGCTGGATCGATCGCCCGTCTGGATGAAATGGGTGTAGAGCCATTCATGGCATCAGCAGCCCTATTGGGTGTAGTCGCCCAACGTCTTGTCCGCCGCGTATGTGTGGAATGCCGCATCGCTTACAACCCCTCCCGCGAAGAACTTGGTCGCTTTGGCTTAACTTCTTCTGGTTCTGGCATCATCACCTTTTATCGTGCCAACTCCTTACAACCCGAGGAGATCGAGCCAGCTCGGTCTAACTCCACCCTCTGTCGCACCTGCAATGGCATTGGCTACAAAGGTCGGGTTGGTGTTTATGAAGTGATGCAAGTTACCGACGAAATTGCTTCGTTAATTAACAAGCGTGCTCCTACGGCAATGATTAAAGAAACCGCAGTGCAGCAGGGCATGAAAACTTTACTGTCCTATAGTTTGCAACTGGTGCAAGAAGGGAATACTACTCTAGACGAGGTTGAACGGGTGACATTTACCGATTCTGGATTGGAATCGGAGCTGCGTGCCAAACGAAAAACTTCGTTGACCTGTAGCTGTTGCCAAGCAGACCTCAAGCCCGAATGGCTGGATTGCCCCTATTGCATGACCCCCCGCTTTGAAAACTAATTTGATTGACATCAGGACATATAAACTATCATGGCAGATTTATTGATTGAAGATTTGATGGAGCAGCTCGTAGAAATGGGCGGTTCTGACATGCACATTCAAGCGGGGGCACCAGTCTACTTTCGGGTAAGTGGTAAATTAGCGGCGATCGATGACGAAATTCTTTCTCCCCAAGATTGTCAGAAGCTGATTTTCAGTATGCTGAACAACACCCAGCGCAAAGAACTCGAACAGGGCTGGGAACTAGATTGCTCTTATGGCGTAAAAGGCTTAGCCCGCTTCCGGGTGAATGTCTACCGCGAACGCGGCTGTTACGCGGCCTGTCTGCGGGCATTGGCCTCGAAGATTCCCCAGTTTGAACAGCTCGGCTTACCCGAAATTGTCCGAGAAACTTCTAAAAAGCCTCGGGGCTTAGTGTTAGTAACAGGGCCTACTGGTTCTGGCAAAACCACTACCATGGCGGCAATGATCGACTTGATCAACCGCACCCGCGCCGAACATATTCTAACCATCGAAGATCCGATCGAGTATGTTTTCCCCAATCACCTCAGTCTGATTCACCAACGCCAAAAAGGCGAAGACACCAAGAGCTTTACTAACGCCCTACGCGCTGCTCTGCGAGAAGACCCCGACGTAATTTTGGTCGGAGAAATGCGTGACTTAGAAACTATCAGCTTGGCCATTACCGCCGCTGAAACTGGTCACTTGGTCTTTGGCACCTTGCACACTAGTTCTGCTGCTCAAACAGTCGATCGGATGCTAGATGTATTTCCGCCTGAGCAACAGCCTCAAATCCGCGCCCAGCTATCCAACTCGCTAATTGCCGTTTTCAGCCAGTGTTTGGTACAGAAAAAAAATCCTAAGCCCGGTGAATATGGCCGGGTACTGGCGCAAGAAATC
>JANOXZ010000587.1:0-1965 GCA_031418695.1 Synechococcales cyanobacterium VAR_35_metabat_10 | reverse complement strand
CAAAGACCCCTTCCATGTAGCCTACTCCGATGACTGGTTAGTGGGTTCAGCCGATCGAGCAACCGTAGAAAAATCGATCGACACTCTTAAAGGCGCAGCATCTTTTAGCCAAAAAAACGGTAACCAATTCTTTGCCAGCGGTCGCCTGAATTTACCCAACCCGATCGCCTCAGTTTATATCGACTTTCCGCGCATGGCAGCGGCGGTCAACAAAGGCAACAATAAGCTAGACAGCAATCAAATCGCCAAATTAGTCAAAGCACAGTCTTTCGTAGCAGGCATGGGCATTGATGATCAAGGACTGCGGGCTAAGGCGCTCACCCAAATGAACGACAACAGCTTCAAACTCCCCAATACCAACGGCAAAGTCCTCGCCAACTTCCCCGCAGATAGCTTACTGGTCTTAAACGGCTCCGGCATCAAAAACATCTGGGATGAAACCATCAAACAATCGGCCAGCGACCCCAAAACTATGGGGGCGATCGACGATTTACGCAAATCCTTCCGCACTCAAACCAAACTTGATCTAGACAAAGATGTCTTTGGTTGGATGGGTGGCGAATACGCGATCGGGATATTTCCTCAAAAAGAAGGCTTACTGGGCAGCTTCACCGGCCTAGGCATCACCGCTGTTGTTGAAGGTAATGAACCTCAAACTAGCGAAAAATCGTTAGATTCGATGGTCAAAGGTTTAGGTGCAGGCAAAGTAGTAATCAAGCCCCGGCAATCTTCAGATGGAAAAACCATTAATGATATTGCTAGCCCCTTAGGTGCAGGGAGTCTTTTGAGCTATGGATCGATCGATGATAAGACTGTTTTCTTATCTACCAAAAATTCTACAATCACCGATCCACTCAGCAAAGGAGCCAATTTCCAAAAAGTAGTCGGTACCTTACCCGCCAGTGATCAGGGACTTACCTACATCAACTTTCGGCAATTAGCCAATGTTTTACAAGGTGATGCTCTGAAACAATATACTGCCAATATGCCAGCAGAATATTTCAGTTTGCTGAAAGCGATCGAAGGTATGGCAGTGAGCAGCAAGTTAGATGGAGATACTTACCGCACGGAAGGAGTGTTAATGCTCGTCCCTGCTAATTCGCAACCTGTTGATGTTAAAGCTGACATTAAGCCACCATCTCCTGATAACAAGACTCCTGATGACAAACCACCAGTTGATATCAAGCCATCTAACAACTCGTCTGATGGCCAACCACCGGTTAACATTAAGCCCCAGGCTCCTGCTGGCCAGTAAGACTATAAGGACGTACTTGAGTAATCCGCACTGGCACAGTCCGTCCCTGTAACTCGCTGATTTCGCCTGCAAAGAAAGTCAACCGATTGCCCCGAGTTCTGCCCAGCACCTGGCTGGGGTTCTTGGGGTTTTGTGCTTCTACCAAAATTTCTTCTACTCGGTTTAAATAACGCTGCGATCGCTGTTCGGCAATAGCTCTACCAAGTTCATTTACTTCCCGCAGTCGCTCTACTTTTACTTCTTCACTGAGCTGATCTGGCCAAGTTGCCGCCGGAGTGCCGGGGCGCGGTGAGTAGGCTGCCGTGTTCACCATATCAAAACCCACGTCTTCGATTAGCTTCAAAGTATCCCGGAACTGGGCATCAGTTTCACCAGGAAAAGCAACTATGACATCGGTGCCCAAAGTGGCATCGGGTAGTTGGTGGCGAATATTATCAATAATTCGTCGATATTTTTCGTGACTATAGCCCCGCGCCATCGCTTTAAGAATGTCGTTGTTGCCCGATTGAAAGGGAATATGAAAATGTTCACAGACCTTGGGTAGTTCGGCACAGGCTGTAATTAATCGATCGGTGAAGTAGCGAGGGTGACTGGTCGCAAACCGAAATCGATCGATCCCTTCTGCATCATGGATGTGATAGAGCAGATCGGTGAGGGTATGCAGATTTTGGCCGTTGGCTTTGGTGCCGGGTAAATCACGACCATAGGCA
>JANOXZ010000586.1:0-3597 GCA_031418695.1 Synechococcales cyanobacterium VAR_35_metabat_10 | reverse complement strand
CGCATCCGAAAGACGTTCAGCGATTGGCGCTCCATATCTTCTACACCCATGTAGATAATGCACTGCAAACCAAAACGCGCACAGACTGTCGCTGTGGCCACGCCATGTTGACCAGCCCCAGTTTCAGCGATCACCCGCTTTTTATTCATCCGCCGAGCTAGCAATACCTGCGCCAAGGCGTTGTTGATTTTGTGTGCACCAGTATGGTTCAAGTCTTCACGCTTTAGATAAATCTGCGCACCACTGCCATCGGGTTTAGCATAGTACTCAGTCAGGCGTTCAGCAAAATACAAAGGGCTAGGACGACCAACATAGTCGTGGAGCAAACCATTCAGTTCCTTTTGAAACTCCGGATCCTGAGTGTGCTGATAGTATGCGGCTTCTAGCTCGGCCAAAGCTGGCATTAGAGTCTCGGGAACATATTTGCCACCAAATTTACCAAAGCGTCCAAGTTTATCTGGTTGGGCTGAAGCTTGAAAACTGGTTTTGGGAGAAAGAGGAGTTTGAGTCATAATATTTGCTAGGCCGAGTCCAGAGCAGGCTTAAAATTGATTGTTCCTCATTCTACTGAAAATTATGGCTGGCAAGAAACAAGAAGCTGGAAAAGTTGTCTATCGAGAGTTTGGCGTTAACGAAGCAGAAGAAGAACTCGAACCCGTAGACTTACCACCCCAGCAGCATAATCTGAAGATCCAGGCCACTCGCAAAGGTAAGGGCGGTAAGACGGTTACAGAGGTGACGGGTTGGCAGGTGAGTGATGAGACGCTGCAAAAAATTGCCAAGCAGTTGAAGAATCAATGTGGTAGTGGTGGGACTGTTAAAGATGGCGCGATCGAAATCCAAGGCGATCATCGACCCAAGATCTTAGAGGTTTTGGTGGGTCTGGGCTATAAGGCTAAGACCAGCGGTGGCTGACCAGAAAATCAATCAAAACTCAATCCTCAAAAATTTATCTAAAAATTATCATTATTATTTTCTAGCCGCATCATGCGCTGATTTAATCTGCGGCTTTTTCTAGCAAGCTCCTCGGTATTTTGTTCATTGCGGGCTAGATCGATATCCAAATCGGTAATGTATTTCTTGAGAGAACTGAAGCCATCAGTCATGGCAGTTAACAAAGTTCCTTCCATGCTGTCCGATCGATTCTGCATGGCCGTCATATTTTGTTGCATCACCGTCATGTTCTGTTGCATGGCCGTCATGTTTTGTTGCATCACGGTGATGGTCTGCACAACCCGATCGAGTTGATTTTCGATGCGCTCTAATCTTTCCTCTGACATAATCTGTCTCCTGATTTCTTTTAAGCCTAAGTAATAGAATTCCCATAATTGTAGCATTACTACTTACTAGTTCGAGAGATCTAATTCAGAAAAAAGTAATTGTCTAACGTTCTACCCGGTAAAGGTCTAGTCCGCGTTCAAAAATTTCTTGAATCGATCGCATTTCACCAGCAGCCGTCATAAATTTATGATCGATCGTTGCTTTAATCTTCGATCTATTTTCTAATTCTGTTGCTTTTTTGGTAACACTAAAACAAATCCCATCTCTCCAGGGTGGGGGGCGGCGAGTTGTAGTTCACCTTGGTGCGATCGGACAATTTCCCGCGCCAAACTCAGTCCCAATCCGACACCCTGTGTCTGTCGGGAGTGGGCAAGATCGGCACGATAAAATCTCTCAAACAGCCGATCGCGCACATCTTGCTCTAAATCTTCAGACTGATTTGTCACTGTTACTACTACTTGGTTTTGTTGCTCCTGAGCCTCAATTCTGATCCAGCCCCCCGGCAAATTGTATTTCACCGCATTCGTCACTAAATTTTGCAACACCTGACGTAACAAATCCGGATCTGCCTCAATCGTCAGATTTTGTGCCACATCAACCTCCAATTTCAACTCAGGAGCCAGGAGGTCAATATCTTCCACCAGCTCATCGAACAAGGGCGACAGATTCACCTCCGAAAATGTCAACTGCATTCGCCCAGCATCCGCTAGAGACAGCAGTAACAATTTGCGCAGAATACTGCCCAAGCGGCTGACCTCTCCCAGCATCTCTCCCAGATGCTGTTGCAATCGAGACCCCGGCTCGGCCTGTTGGATCTCTTGCTCTAGTTGCCCTTGCAAAATTGCCAAAGGTGTTTTGAGTTCATGGGCAGCATCGCCACTAAAACGAGAAGCCTGTTGGAAACTGCGTTCGAGCCGACTGAGCATTTGGTTAAAGGCTTGAATTAGCGTTACAAACTCTTGATCGGCCTCCTCTTCTGCAATCCTTTGGTCGAGTCCTTGGGCTGTAAGTCGGCGAACGGCTGCATCTACCCGATACAGGGGACGGAGAGCGACTCCTGCTAAGAACCAGGCGGCTAAGGCGACGAGTAGGAGAATGACGGGAATGGAAATCAGGCCAATATTGCGAATGGGGTCGAGGGTGCGATCGAGAACCTTGAGATTGATCGCAATTGTTACTTGTCGATGGTGAGTATGAAAAACGCCCACCTGCCATCGATCTGTTGCTGTCTGATAGCTGAGCAACTGAGGTGGCAACAAAGAGCTAGGATCCTGGGAACTTTCTAAAGGTTTGGATGGAAACGCCGCAGGGATGGGAATAGTCAATCCTAACGGCCAGGATGGGGATTGATAAACCAGCACAGAACCAGGATTAATTACTCGCAGCGCCACCCAGCTATCGTTATTCGTCTCAAAAATGCGTGGTAAGTCATTCTCATAGGTGCGCCAATAGGATTCTGGACGGGGCAATCCGGCTGATTTAAAAAGCTGCGTTTTGATCGATTGATCTAGTTGCCGAAGATTGGCTGTGTGGATGAAAAACCAGGCAGTCAAGCTAAAGCCTAGGAGGGCAGTACCCGCCAGAGCAGCAGAGAGTAAGGCAATGCGCAGGCGAAAAGAACGCAGAGGAATGCCTATTTGAGATATGCGTGGTTGTCTCATCAACTTTCAACCTGCCGAAATCGATAACCTACCCCGCGCACACTTTCGATCGAGCTTTGATCTTCAAGGGACTCAATCTTTTTGCGAATCCGTTTGATGCAAACATCTACTACGTTGGTGTTGGGGTTGAAGTCATAGCCCCAAACATGCTCTAGAATTTGAGTGCGGGTGAAAACATGACCGGGCGATCGCATCAAATACTCCAACAAGTTAAACTCTCGTGCCGTCAATTCTACCTTCTGTCCAGAGCAGGTTACCTCCCGCGTAATCCGATCTAAGTTAAGAGGCCCCACTTGTAAGAAATTTTGCCGCTCCCCAGAAAAGCGCCGCAGGACGGCATAAATGCGCGCCACCAGTTCTTCCACAAAGAAGGGCTTGGAAAGATAGTCATCAGCTCCTAGATTGAGACCCACAAGGCGATCATCCAACTCATTTCGAGCGGTGAGGAGAATCACCGGATCATTACGCCCCTGCTGTCGCAACCCTTTTAGGATCGCTAAGCCATCTTTACCGGGCACTGCCCGTTCGCTCATTTTGAAAAAGGGTGAAGTAATTAAGTCTTACGGGGCTTGAGATGTAGGTGATAAATAGATTCTGGCAATTTCAGCATAGAAAGTATCTGTCGGTGGAGGGTGGAAAGATTCGTGACAGAGAT